>JBEKKD010000333.1:0-5297 GCA_050010895.1 Armatimonadota bacterium | reverse complement strand
GGGGTCGAGCGCGGTGGTGCAGGTGAATGAGGATGGGACTGTCTCGGTGGTGACGGGCGCAATCAACCTGAGCGGGACCGACACATCATTCGCGCAGATTGCGGCGGAATCGTTCGGAATTCCGGTCGAGATGGTCACGGTGCAAGTCGGCGACACCGATTCCAGCCCTCGCAACGACGGCACGCATCACAGCCGCGTGCTGTTCGGGGTCGGTGAAGCCGTGCGGCGGGCATGCGAGGATGCCAAGTCCCAGATGGCCGAGACTCTCGCCAACGAGATGGGGGCGAAGGCCGACCGGATTGAGATACGCGAGGGACAGGTGCGGGCGCCGGGAGCTAAGCCACTGCCGTTCGGCGACGCCGCCGGCCGCGCGGCGAACTATCGCGGAGCGATCGTCGGCCGCGCTTCGCTGACTGAGCTTCCATACTCGATCTCGTCGGCAGCACAAGTCGCGGAGGTGGAGGTCGATCGCGAGACCGGCCAAGTGGAGGTGAAGCGGCTGGTCTGCGCTCAGGACGTGGGATTCGCCATCAATCCGATGATCGTCGAGGGCCAGATCGAAGGCGGGGCATCGCACGGCCTCGGCTACGCCCTCTGCGAGGAGTACGTGTACGACCAGGGCAAGCTGCTGAACCCGAACTTCATGGACTTCCGCATGCCGACTTCGCTCGACCACCCGGAGTTCGAAGTGGCGATGGTCGAGGAGCAGTTGGACGGCGGACCGTTCGGCGCAAAGGGCGTGGGCGAGCCGCCGACGATCCCGACCGCGCCGGCCATCGCGAACGCGATCTTCGACGCGGTGGGCGTCCGCGTTCGCCAGATTCCGATCACGCCGGAGCGGCTCCATCGGGAGATGAAGCGTGCGCGGTCGGAGTAGGCTCGCAGCGGTCATACTCGCCGCCGGCGAATCGCGCCGGGTCGGGGAGCAGAAGCTGTTGCTGCCGTTCGCGGCATCGACCGTCATCGCCAGCGTTGTCGCGGCGGTGGCCGGGGCAGGGGCCGATCCCATCGTGGTCGTCGCAGGGGCGCAGGCGGCAGAAATCGCGGGCGCGCTTGACGGGACGAGCGCGCGAGTTGTGAAGAATCCCGATCCGCAGCGCGGTATGTTGTCGTCTCTCCGGGTCGGCGTGCAGGCGCTGCCGGCAGATGTCGGTCGGTTCCTGGTGGCGCCGGGGGACCAGCCGCGGCTCCGCAGCGCCGACGTGATGCGGGTGCTGGACGAGCAGACGCGCGCGGGGAAGGGGATCGCGATCGCCTGCTACCAGGGCAAGCGCGGCCACCCGGTGGTATTTGAGGGGGGATACCGCGATGGAATCCTGGCGCTGGCCGACACCCAGACGCTGCGCGATCTGATCCATGCGCACCCCGACGACGTTGTGAACGTCGAGTGCGAGTCGGACGGCGTGATCCGGGACATCGACACGCGTGAGGACTATGAACGCGAGCGGCGGCGAGCAGAAACCGAATAGGCGCACCATTCTCGCGGAGATCGTGGCGCAGCAGCAGGCCGGGCGAAGATGCGTTCTCGCCATGCCTCTCTGGTCGCTGGGCTCAGCGCCCGTGGGGCAGTCGGCGAAGCTGCTGATGTATGATGACGGCACGTTTATCGGGACCGTAGGCGGCGGCGCGCTGGAGGCGGAAGTGCTGCGGATCGCGCGCGGGATGCTGGGCGCGGGAAGCGCGCGCGTGCTCGAATTCGACCTCAACCCGTCGGAGGCCGCCTCCCTCGGGATGATCTGCGGAGGCCGGTGCGCGTTCCTCGTCGAGCCGATCGAGAGGGGCGATTCGGCCGAAGCGTTCGCGGCGGCTGGACTCGCAGAGAGCCTGGGCGAGCCCATCGCGGTGGTCACGGTTATCGGCGGAGACAGTGCTGATGGAGGAGCATCGGCGCGGGAGTACCCATGCAGCTCGGTCGTGAAGATGGCGGTCGCCGCGGACGGAACCGTGGTCGGAACGACCGGCGACGCCGAGGCCGACGAGTCCCTCGTGCGTGAGGCAGAGGAAGCGCTGTCCGAGGGGCGCTCGCGTTACCTCGAGGAGCCGGTCACAGCGCACGTCGATGTCCTCCTCGCCCGCCCACAGGTTTTCATCTTTGGAGCCGGGCACATTGCCGTGCCGCTGGCCCACGTCGCGCAACTCGTGGGGTTCCATGTGACCGTCATCGACGACCGCGCCGAGTTCGCGAGCCGCGAGCGGTTTCCGCTGGCCGACGAGGTCGTCGTCTCGGAGGTAGACCGCGCGTTCGCAGACCTCCCCATCGGCGCGGACAGCTACGTCGTTGCAGTGACCCGCGGCCACATGATGGACGAGGAAGTGGTGGCGGCCGCGCTTCGGGCGCGGGCGCGCTATGTCGGCATGATCGGCAGCCGGCGCAAGGTGGCGCAGATATGCGAGCGGCTGCGCGAGCGCGGGTTTGGCGCTGAGGACGTCGGTCGGGTCCACGCCCCTATCGGGGTGGAGATTCATGCGGACACGATCGAGGAGATCGCCGTTAGCATCGTTGCGGAGCTGATCGGCGAGCGCCGCGGCTCAGGTGAGACCGGCTAGTTGCGTGCCGCGATCGCTTTCGCGGTCGCCGGCTGCCGCGGCTTCATGTCGGGAGCGCGCAGCGCAACGGACTGACCGGCGCCATAGTTCTCGGCAAGGCTCACGCCGCGGTAGTAGTGACCGAGTATCTCCCGGTAGCCGAACTTGGCGCTCGCCATTCCCACGGCGCCGTGCTGCGAAAGGCCGACGCCTTCGCCCGCGCCATAGCCGCTGATCACGAAGCCCTGTGGCGCCTTCTGAATGCTCACCAACCTGGTGTCATGGTCGTACGGCTTGCCCGTCACCTCGTGCAGTAGGCCAAGCACGAATCGAATGTCGCGAGGGCCGGTGATCTTCACGACCTTCCCTGAGCCCGCAACCCGAAGCTCCTTGATGCGCCCGGATTCGGATCGGATAGCCACGAGATCGCGCACTTCGCCAAGTCTCTCGCCGGTGGTCTGCCGCACGCGCTCGCGAATCTGGCCCGGCTGCACCAGCTCTTTCCACTGGTAGCAGTCGCCATATTGGAGCGCGGCCGCGTAGTCATCATACGGCGAAGCGACCGGCGCCAGGTACTTGACCCGGAGGCTTCCCGGCCATGCCTCGTCCGTCGAGGCAGTGTGGCCGCCCGCATTGGGGATGTACGCGGCCAGTATCACCTTGCCCTGATAGGTGAGCACCTGGCCCCGGGTCCGCTGGACCGCGTCGTTCCCCCACGCTGTCTCGCTGCTCGCGCCGCGGTAAACCTGGCAGTGGCCGGTATTGCACACATCGAAGCCCGCGCCGGGATGGCGTGGCTGAGTGGACTTGATGAACATCACCAGTGTCCGCGATACGACTGCCTGCACCTCGAGCGCCTCGAGCGCCTGCGGAATGGAGAACATCTCGTTCGGAACCACGCCCTGCAGATAGCTCTCCATATCGACGGTATTGACGACGCGGATCCCACCGGTCGGCTGCACGTCGAGCTTGAGCAGGCCCCGGTAGGCGGTATCGCCAAGCGTCAGGTATGAGTCCGGCCGGGCCGGCGCCAGGTTCAGCCAGCGGCCAACGCGAGTGGGGCGCTCCCCGCTCTTCGCGACGGCAAGATCGCGCCCCTTGACCATGACCGTATAGGCGCCGTCGAAGCGGCAATGACTGCCATGCGCCTCCCAGTCTCCCTGACCGCTGAAGGTAATGCTGCTGGGAGCGGCGGCCCCAAAGAAGAGGCCGACGCTCACGGTCTCCGCCCGCGCAGGCGTTGCGGCAGATGCGATACAGATGGCGAGGACGCAGGCGAACAGAGCCGTCATCCTGCAGGACATGGTTCAGCTCCCTACGGACGTTCGCCCAACAAAGTAACATCGGGCGAACGTCTTCTTTCAGGCATTCGCTAGTCTTCTGATGACTTTCGCCCTTACTTCTCTGGGCGAAAGTCAGTAGAGGATTGATGGCTTGCCCTGCTGCCAGGAAAACGCTGAATTCACGCACGAAAGAGCCTCTTCTGCTGGCAAGCGGGCAGTCCTTTGTGTACTGTTCCATACATTGGGGTATCGGCGGAGCAGCCCTCTGCTCGCGGCTTCGGGGTGACTCTCGAACCCGCACGCTCCTTGCTGCCACGGCAGGCATATGGTACAGTGCAGCATCGAGGGGAACACCGGGAGGGCGAGTTGCTGATCGGGCTCGGGGTTGGCGCAGCCGTGCTGCTCGTGCTCTGGTTCCTGGTGGCCGGCGTCTGGGCGTCCTCGGTTGCACAGCACAAGCCGGAGCTGCACGAGGGCGTTCAGCGATCACGCTACGGGTGGCGCTGCCCCCAGTGCGGCCATATGGCCGCCCCATCGTGCAAAGTGAACAAGTGTGGGGGGCCGCTTGTCTGGGTGCAGCGCGAGACGCGGATCAAGTGCGCGCGCTGTCATCGCTACCTGATCGCTCACCCGATGCTGTTTCAGCAGATTCCGCGCCCCGGGCGAGCGCGGTGCCGTCAGTGCGGGTGGTCGGGCCGGATCAAGGAGTGGAAGATCAGCTGATCAGCGGCCCTCATGCCTTTCCTCCAAGGAAGTAAGGGCGAAAGTCATGAGAAGACCGGCGAATGCCTGAAGGAAGACGCGTGCCCACTGCTCCCTCATTGGGCGAACGTCCCTAGACGTGTTTGGCGAGCGTGATCCAGGTATACTTCGGTTGGAATCCAAGCGCGCGGTGGTAGAGGTTCCAGGCGGGCTCGTTGTTTTGGTAGACGTGCAGGTGTATCGCCTCCGCGCCCTCCCGCGCAGCAGCCTCCATCGCCAGCACCATGACCAGCTTCCCGAGCCCCATTCCTCGCCATCCCTTCGCGACCTGCACGCCGGTGACGCCGTAGAGCCGGCGCTTGAACTCGCGGGCGTACTCCTCCCACAAGCCGAAGGCTGTGATGGCAATCGTGTCAAGCCCCCAGACGACATCGACGACCCGGCGCGGAGGGAAGAAAGCGGATCTGACCTCACGGACTGTCGTCCTCAGGCCCGCGCCCCGGATCCGCTGCCAGATTCGATCCGCCTCCTGCCTGAGAGACGAGAGGCGCGCGTAATCTGAGAGATCGAACTCCGGAGTGGCGTAGTGCGCGATGGGCTCGAATCCATTCTCGCTGAGCGCCTCGCGGAGTTCCGCTCGCGACTCGGAGAGACCGGGTATCTCATATGCGCCGGCGATGCCGTTGTAGAACGGCTGGCTGCCCTGCACCCAGCTCGGGTGGAAGATGATCCTCTTCGCGCCGCCCGAGACCAGGCGGGCAACAGCCGCGTCGAGCAGCGCCTGCG
>JBEKKD010000332.1:0-5304 GCA_050010895.1 Armatimonadota bacterium | reverse complement strand
CGCCGTCCTCGCTCATCACCATGACCGGGCTGGTCATTGTCGCGCAGGCCTGCATCAGCTTCAGCCGGTCGGCCTTCGGTCCGGCCATCGTGCCTTCGTGGGAGAGCACGTACCGTTCGCCCTCCTCCGGCAGTCTCAGCGCCGCGAACACGCCGCGCCTGCGCCTGCGCTCACCATGGACCATGAACTCCTGCTCGAGCGCGTAGAACGCCGGCCTCTCGTCCCGGATCATCACGCCCCGGGCCAGCCACGACTTCAGCGTCGCCGCCGCCTGGGTATAGCGGTTCGACTCCTCCGTCTCCGGCTCCGGCGGACGCGGCAGTTCGACACGCACGAAGTTGTGCTCGTGCAGCGCGTACAGGTCATCCTGGAGCGACGCGCCGATGATGTCATAGGGCGGCGCCATCCGCGACGACAGGTCGCGCGACCCGACCGTCCGATATCGAATCCCGTGGAATGGAGAGATCACACTGCTCGCGCGAGCCATCCCCGCTTTTTCGATGTTCAGTGCGTTACCCGCCCTTCTTCGCTGCCTCGGCCAGCTTCTTGCCCAGCGCCGTGCATTCCTGGAGCGCCTCCGGCCCCACACCGCCCGACGCGCCGACCGAATCCGCCACCTTCTTCAGCTTGAACCACGCGAGCGCCTGATCCAGGCACTTGAGGACCTTCTCCGGCGGCCCGCCCGCGCTGCCGAACGTCGCGGCCGGCTTTCCCGTCACTTTCCCCTGGCTCGGGTAGTATGTCCGATCCAGAAAGTCCTTGATCCCGCCGGCCATATAGCCGAAGTAGTCCGGCGAGCCGATGGCGATGGCGTCGCACGCCAGCAGGTCATCAACCGTCGCCTCCAGCCCGGTCTTGAGGCTGACGGTCGTCCCCGGTACGCTTGCCGCGCCTTCGGCCAGCGCCTCCGCCATCTTTTTCGTTTGTCCGCCCAGCGAGTGATAGATAACGAGAACCTTCGCCACGGTCGTCTCCTCCCGTCTAGTCAGACTCTCATACGCCGTGTGTGCTTCGTCGAGGCGCGCACGCGCTCCTTGCCTACTCCGCGCACACCACGCGACAGGCCTGTCATTGGCTCGGTTCTGGTGTTTCGGGATTTCAATCCCGAAACCGTCCCGTTGCGTCGGTGCTTCAGCGGCGCCGTCGGCTGCGCCGCCGGCCGGAGCACCGACGCCCCTCCGTCAGCGCCAGTGCGGCCGCGCCCATCAGCGCACCCCTCTGCCCAAGCGAGCCGGGGACGATCCGCAGGTCGCGCGCGCTTTCCGGGACCGCGTATCGCGCAACTGCCTCCCGCACCGGCCGAAACAGCACATCGCCCGCGCCGGAAACGCCGCCGCCGATAACCACGATATTCGGGTTCAGCAGATTGACCGCGCCTGCGATGGCGATGCCCAGGTACTCGCCCGCGCGGCTCATCACTCGCGCCGCCAGGGCGTCCGACGCGGCCGCCTCCGCGACATCCTTCGCGGTCAGTGCGGCCCTCGGAATCGCCGACAGGGCCGACTGCTCACCCGCATCCAGCGCCCTCCGCGCAGCCGCGACGATTCCCGGCCCCGCCGCCACCGCTTCCAGGCAGCCGCGCCGGCCGCAGGTGCAGACCGGCCCGTCGGGCGCGATGAAGGTGTGCCCGATCTCGCCCGCCATGCTGGTCGCTCCCCGGTGCACCCGGCCGCCGACGATGACTCCACCGCCGATGCCGGTGCTGACCGTCAAATACAAAACGTGCGGACACCCCCGCGCCGCTCCAAACGTCGCCTCGCCCAGAGCCGCCGCGTTCGCGTCGTTGTCCATAGTCGTGGGCAGGCCGCTCCGCTCCGCGACCACATCCCTCAGAGGGAACTGCTCCCACCCCGGCAGGTGGTGGCACGTCACCGTGGTCCCCCTCGGGAAATCCACCGGCCCGCCGAAGCTCACGCCGGCGCCCGACAGCTCCTGCCAGGCGACGCCTGACCGGCTCACCGCATCGCGGGCCATACGGATCAGGCGCTCGACCACGGCGTCCGCGGATGGCGCCTTCCCTGTCGCTTCTATGGCATCGGCCAGAACGTCGCCCGCGTCGCTCACGACGCCGACCGCGAGCTTCGTTCCCCCAATGTCCAGCGCGAGTACGGCCATCGCGGAGCTACTCCGCCACCACCGGATTCCGCAGCACGCCGATCTTCTCGATCTCTGCCTCCATCACATCGCCCGGCTCGATCGCGGAGATGCCTTCCGGCGTGCCGGTCGAGATCACGTCGCCCGGCTGCAGCGTGATGCGCTTGCTCGCATGGTAGATCAGATCGGGAATCTTGAAGATGAGCTGGCCGGTGTTGCTCTTCTGCTTCACCTTGCCGTTCACGCGCAGCGTGAGATCCAGATCGTGCGGATCGGGAATCTCGTCCGGCAGGGCGATGCACGGCCCCATCGGCGCGAACGTATCGAAGCTCTTGCTCATGAACCACGGGTTCGAGGCCGCCATGTCACGCCGCTGCATGTCGCGAGCGGTGACATCGTTCAGGATCGTATATCCGGCAACGTGGTCCATCGCCTTCGCCCGCGAGATGCGCCGCCCGGCCCTGCCGATAATGACTGCCAGTTCCACCTCGTGGTCGATCCGCCCCACGTTCTGCGGGCACACCACCGGCTCATCGGGGCCGATCACCGCGGTGGACGCCTTCACGAAGAAGATCGGCTCCTTCGGCGGCTTGCGGCCGCCCTCCGCCGCGTGCGCGGCGTAGTTCAGCCCCAGCGCGATGATCCGAGGCGGGTTCGAAATGGGTGCCAGCAGAGTCGTCTCCGGCGCCGCCAGTTGATCCGCCAGCCCGTGCTCCTCGACAAACGCGCGGACGTCTGCGAGCAGATCGACCGCAAACAGCTCCGCCTCCAACATCTCCATGATCGAGTACCCCGCGGGATCCGGGGCGTAGTCGTTCGCGATGTTGTACATGGCGAAGGCGCGGGTGAAGTCGATGACCCGCCTGCCCTCCAGATACCCGACAGCCGCCATCCCCTCCGTCCACGAAAAGCGCACGATCTTCATCGCCGGCTCCTATCGTTACTTCGGCCTCTGCATCAGCTCGAGCGTGTTGCCGTCGGGATCGGCGAAGAAGGCGATCCGCATGCCCGACTCCGCCGTCGTCGGCTTCATCGTGAACTCCACGCCGCGCTTGGAGATGCGCTCGTAGTCGCGGTCGATATCGTCCACCGTGAGCGCGATGTGGGTGTACCCGACTGTCCGGCCCTCCGGCTTCGGCGCGATCGTGCCGCCGCCGAACAGCTCCAGCTCCGTCCCGCCGAGTGTGATGAAGATGATCGTCCCGCTGTGTGTCGTCTGCAAGCGCCCTCGCTCCCTGAAGCCCAGCAGGTCCTTGTAGAACGCCGCCGCCTTTTCCACGTCAGTCGTCACAACCGCAAAATGCTCGATGCCTGTGATCACGGGGATACCTCCGGGTACGACTGGAATTGGCCTCCTTGATTCGCTCGCGCGCCCGCGCGGTCCTTGCGCCTGGGCGCGCGGTTGGCCATGCAGGACCCGCCGCCGGCTCCGTGGAATCCCTTATCGACCCGGCCGGAGATCCGATCCCGGCCGGCTGCGACCATGAAAGGAGACGCCGGCCATGCCCAGTGACGAAATCAAGATATTGCTCCGCGAGAGCGAGATTCCTCAGCGCTGGTACAACATCCAGCCGGATCTCCCCAAGCCCCTATCGCCGCCCCTCCATCCCGGAACCGGCAAGCCGCTGGGCCCTGCCGACCTGGCGCCGATCTTCCCGATGGAACTCATCAAGCAGGAAGTCACCCAGGAGCCATGGGTCGAGATCCCCGACGAAGTGAGGCGAGTCTACCGCATCTGGCGGCCATCCCCGCTGCGCCGCGCCGTTCGCCTGGAGAAGGCGCTCGGAACTCCCGCGCGCATCTACCTCAAGGACGAGAGCGTCAGCCCGCCGGGAAGCCATAAGCCGAACACGGCAGTGGCCCAGGCATACTACAACAAACAGCAGGGCGTCAAGCGCATCGCCACCGAGACCGGCGCCGGCCAGTGGGGCAGCGCACTCGCCTTCGCCTGCTGCCTCTTCGGCATCGAGTGCATGGTCTATATGGTGCGCGCGAGCTACGAACAGAAACCGTACCGCCGCATGCTCATGGAAACCTGGGGCGCCACCTGCGTTCCCTCGCCGACGGACACGACCAACGCCGGCCGGAAGATCAGGGCCGAGCATCCCGATACCCCGGGCAGCCTCGGGATCGCCATCTCCGAGGCCGTCGAGGACGCGGCGACGCGCGACGATACCAAGTACTCGCTCGGAAGTGTGCTCAACCACGTGCTGCTGCACCAGACGGTCGTCGGCCTCGAAGCCAAGGAGCAGCTCAAGCTGGCCGGCGAGAAGCTCCCGGACGTCGTCATCGGCTGCGTCGGCGGCGGCTCGAACTTCGCCGGCATCGCCTTCCCGTTCGTGAAGGACAAGCTCAAGGGCGCGAAGATCGACATCCTCGGCATCGAGCCGAAGTCGTGCCCCAGCCTCACCGCCGGCTCCTTCCGCTACGACTTCGGCGACACCGCCCAGCTCACGCCGCTGCTGAAGATGTACACTCTCGGCCACAACTTCATTCCGGAGCCGATCCACGCCGGCGGCCTGCGCTACCACGGCATGGCGCCGCTGGTCTCGCTGCTGACCGATCAGAAGGTGATCGAGGCCCGTGCCTACCACCAGCTCTCCACCTTCGAAGCTGCCATCACCTACGCCCGCACCGAAGGCATGCTGCCCGCGCCGGAAACCGCGCACGCTCTCCGCGCTGCCATCGACGAGGCGGTCAAGTGCAAGCAGACCGGCGAAGCGAAGTGCATCCTCGTCAACTACAGCGGCCACGGCTTCTTCGACCTCAGCGCCTACGAGCGCTACCTCACGGGCCAGCTCGCCGACCACGAGTACTCGAAAGATGAAGTCGCAGCCGCGCTCAAAGAGCTGCCGGTGGTACCGGAACCGGCGTAACCGTCCAGTGGCACAGGCGTCCCGCCTGTGCGGCCGTTCTGCGGATCGGTGCTTCGGTGCTTCAGTGCCGAAGCCGCGGCGCACGCGATGAAACGGGACCCCGCCCAGCGGGGTCCCGTTCTCTGTATCCCTCGGTCAGTCGGCTACCGCACGGCCTTGATCTTCGTCGCCAGCGCGCCGAGTCGAGCGTCCGTCATCGCGGCCTCCTCGCCGAGAACAGCGTGAACAGGGTCTCCCTCAGCCACGGATCGTCGGCATGCTCGGCCACGTAGGCCTCGATGCGCGCCAGTCCCCGTTCGAACGCCTCATCATCAATGAGCCGGAGCACGGACGC
>JBEKKD010000331.1:0-5320 GCA_050010895.1 Armatimonadota bacterium | reverse complement strand
GTCAGCGAACCTAAGACTACCTTCAGCGCCTGCTTCGGCGCGCCGTTCATGGCCCTCCCCCCGACCGTATATACGAATATGTTCGGCGAGCGCATCCGCAACCACCATGCCAAATGCTGGCTCGTCAACACCGGCTGGATCGCGGGCCCGTACGGCGTCGGCCACCGGATCGATATCGCGTCGACGCGCGCGATCGTCCGCGCCGCGCTCACCGGTCAGCTCGACAACGTACCGACTCGCCAGGATCCGTTCTTCGGTCTGCACGTGCCCACCACGTGCCCGGGCATTGACCCGAGGCTGATGTCGCCGCGGGACATGTGGCGGAGCGCCGAGGAATACGATCGGGCCGCGGCCAAACTGGTGGCCGCGTTCCGGGAGAACCAGAAGGAATTCGAAGAAGGACTGACGCCCGAAGTGGAGGCCGCGGCGCCGCGCGGGAAATGATGCCCGGCGGAATCGCGAATTCGCCCTGTGGCCTTCATAGTTTCGTCACTCGGCCCTGATAGCCTCAGAGATAGTGTAGGGCGGTCCGTCAGCCGACGGACTACTGCCGCCCGGAAAACTGGAGGCGCTATGAGCCGTCGGGCGTGTGTTCTCATCGCACTGGTCGCACTGATTGCGGTCGCCGCCGGAGTCGCGCTGGTGTCGACCGCGGGAGTCGCCGCGAACAAGAAGACCGAGCTTCTGGTTTTTGTGGGATCGGCCAGCAAGCCCCCCATGCTGGCGGTGAAGCAGGTCTACGAGAAGTCGCATCCCGACATCAGCCTCGAGATGACGTTCGGCGGCTCCGGCACGCTGCTCAACCAGGTCATACTGGAGCGCACCGGCGATGTCTACGTGCCGGGGTCCGATGACTTCATGGACAAGGCGCAGAAGCAGAAGGCGGTGATCCCGGGCACCCGCAAGGTGATCTGCTACCTGGTGCCGGTCATCAACGTCCAGCACGGGAACCCGAAGAATATCAGATCGCTCGCCGACATGGGCCGCCCGAAAATCACGGTCGGACTCGCGAAAGCCGGGGCGGTCTGCCTGGGCGACGTCAGCGACGAGATCCTGAGGAATGCCGGGGTCGAGGACCAGGTGAAGAAGAACGTCCTCACCTATGCCGGGAGCTGCGAGCAGACGCAGCAGCTCGTCGAGCTGGGCGAGGTGGACGCGATCATCGGCTGGGACTGCTTCAAGGCCTGGGCGCCGGACAAGATCGACAATGTGAAGATCCCCGCCAAGCTGATTCGCGTGCGCAATATCCCCGGCGCCGTGATCACCTACTCGAAGCAGCAGAAGGCGGCCGCGGAGTTCGTGAACTACCTGGCCTCGAACCAGTGCAAGGCCATCTTCAACAAGCATGGGTATAGCATCAAGCCCCCGAAGATCTGAAGAAGAGATTCAAGGCACGGCTGACGCGCGCCCCCTGCGGCTCTCGCGCCGGGGGCGCGTATCGGCTCTCGTGCTGCTCGCCTCCCTGCCTCTGCTTCTCTACCTCGTCGCGCCCATCGCCGGGCTCATCGCTCGCACCACGCCCGCATCCTACGCCTGCTGCTGGGAGGCGAAGCACGCGCTCAGCTTGAGCCTGTTCACCGCCACCATCGCCCTCGCCATCTCCATCCTCATCGGGACGCCGGTGGCATACATGCTCTCTCATTACCGCTTCCGCGGCAAGGACATGATCGACACGCTCATCGACCTGCCGCTCGTGCTGCCGCCGGTGGCCGCGGGCCTCGCGCTGCTTCTGCTCTACGGACAGCAGGGCTTCGGCGCGCTGCTGGCCGAGCACGACATGCGCATCACTTTCACGCGCCTGGCGGTGATCATGGCCCAGGTGTTCATTGCGTCGCCGTTCTATGTCAAGCAGGCGCGCGCCGGTTTCGAGGCCGTCCCGCGGGAGCTGCGGCTGGCATCGAGAACCCTCGGAGCGGGAGCGATGAAGACGTTTTTCCGGGTGACAGTACCGATGGCCAGTCCGGCGCTGATCGCGGGAGCGGTGATGACCTGGGCGCGCGCTCTCGGCGAATTCGGCGCCACGCTGGTGTTCGCCGGCGCATTCCCCGGCCGCACGGAGACCATGCCCGTCGCCATCTACATGAGCTCGTCGGCAGGAGTGCAGGAAGCGACCAGGACATCCGTGGCGCTGGCGGTGGTGCTGGTGCTGGTGTCCTTCGGCGTCATCATCTTCGCCCGCCGCCTCGCCGGCCGCGGCATCTACTACTCGCCGGGCGCGTAAGCCTCTCCCGAGACCGCTTTCGCCAGTGGCTTCGGCGTCTCGCCTGTGCGAGGCGCCGAAGCCGCCTTCCGGTGTTTCGGGACTTCAGTCCCGAAACCACACAGGCCCGTTGCGTCGGTGCTTCAGCCCCGACGCCCTCATTGTCATTCCGGGCCGCAGGCGAGAGCCTGCCCCGAGCGAAGTCGAGGGGAATCCATATCGGAGAAGTACCGCTCGCACAGCGAGCGGACACTGCTTTCCGTCGGCGTTCCCGTGCTTCAGTCGCGAAACGGCTTGTTGCGTCGGTACTTCAGTGCCGACGCCGCGCGCGCCTCAACGCCCCCCTCACTCCCCCTTCGGTATGATCTCCGCCCCTCTCACCCCCACATCCATGCGATGAATGCTGTGCTGCCCGGCAACCGTCACATACAGACTCGTCCCCCACCAGCAGAGATTCGACACCTGGTCGCCGCCCGCGGGGTAGCTCTTCAGCAGCGTCCCCTTCTCGACATCGACCACGTCCACCGTCTTGTTCGTCCACCGGGCGATCCAGAGCCGCCCGAACTCATCGAACATGATCCCGTCGAGCGTATCGTTCGGAAACTCGATGATCGTCCGCTTGTTCGACAGCGTGCCATCCGGGCTCAGGTCCCAGCACAGCAGCCGATTCGTCCCCGACTCGGCGACGTACAGCTTCGACTGGTCCAGCGACACCGCCAGGCCGTTCGGGAACGCCAGCCGCTCTGCGATCCGTGTCACCTTCCGCACTGCATTGCCGGGGCCGATGGCGATTCGGTAGACGCATCCGATCGGGTTCTCCTTGTCCGACCCTTCCGGGTCGGTGAAGAAGATATTGCCTTTGAGGTCCAGGCAGACGTCGTTCGGCCCGCGATAGGCGCGGCCCTCGCACTCACTCGTCAGCACCTCGATCGCCCGCGTGATCGGATGCACGCGCAGAATCCGCTTCCCGCCGTAGTCGGCCAGCACGACGTTGCCCGCGCCATCCACCTTCGACCCGTTCGCCTGGCCGCCGGTGTGAATCCAGACGCTCACCGTACCATCCGGCGTGCGCCGTCCCATGGTGCCGAGAACGTGGTAATTCACGAAGTAGAGATTTCCCGCCCGGTCGAAGATCGGCCCCTCCGCGAAGGCGATATCGCCCACCACCGGGTAGGGCTCGACCGTGTCCGGCAGTGGCGGCGCTGCGACGGCGAGAGTGCACAGCAACAGACAGACGGCGACCAGCAGAGGCACTGGGATCAGCAGATCGGAGGGCATATCGGTCTCCTGGAAGAGAATGTCGCAGAGTTAGCCGGCACGCCCCCGGAGTCCTGCGCCTTCTGGAGCGCAGGCATCCTGCCTGCATCGGTTCCGTCAGGAGCGGACCGCCGGTTGGCCGGCGCTATGAAGCGGCGGCTTGTGGTATCATAGCCGTGCACATGGCGTTCGCCCCGCGCTTCACGATAACCAACCAGATCACGGCCGCGCTGATGCTGATCGAACGAGCGCGCGGCTTTCTGGAGGCGGCCAAGCTCTCGGAGGACTGGATCGCCGAGATGCAGGCGCGCGCGGTCATTCGTGAGGCGCACTTCACCACCCACATCGAGGGTACGCATCTCACCCTGGAGCAGTCCGAGCGCATTCTGGCCGGTCGGGCCGTCCCGGAGGCCGACCTCGACGACAAGCTCGAACTGCTGAACTACCGCAATGCCTTCGATCTCGTCGCCGGCTACCTGGGCAGCGGGGCGTCGATCACAGAGGACCTGGTCAAAGATATCCACCGCCGCTTGGTGCTGGGAGTCAGAGGCAACAAGGCACTCCCCGGCGAGTACCGCGACATCCAGTGTTACGTCGTGAACACCCGCACCGGGCAGATAACCTACACTCCGCCGCCGCCACGCGAAGTGCCAGGGCTGATGGCAGAACTCGCCGCCTGGCTCAACGCCGAGGCCGAGGTCAGCCCGGTGCTGGTCGCAGGAATCGCCCAGTTCGAACTCGTCAACATTCACCCGTTTTGCGATGGCAACGGCCGGACGGCTCGCTTGCTCTCGACGCTCTGCCTCTACCGGAAGGGATACGACCTCAAGAAGCTCTTCACCCTGAGCGAATACTACGACCGCGACCGACCGGCTTACTACGATGCCATCCGCAGCGTCCGCCAGAACGACATGGATATGACCGCCTGGCTGGAGTACTTCGTCGAAGGCCTGGCGACGCAGTTGCGAGAGGTGCAGGAGCGGGGCGAGCAGGTCATCCGATGGGACGTGATACTGCTGCGAGCACGGGAAGCTGGCGTTCCAGATAGAGCCCTGTCGGCGCTTGCGTTCCTGCTCGAGCGAGGGAAGGGCGCTGTGCGCGAGATGGAGGCGGCGCTCGACGTGAACCGTAGGACGCTCCAACGTGACCTGACGCAACTTGTCGAGAAGGGGTTTGTCCGGGAAGTGGGCAGCGGCCCCACTGACCCTACGCGGCACTACGAGCCGCTACTGTGACAAGCTGTGACAACCTGCTGTGACAGGCTGTGACAGCCCACTGTGACCGCTTTGGGGTACCCAGCGGGGCATCTTGCGACAGACCAGCGACACAACTTGCGACGAAGTCACGACGCGACTCGTGGCGGGCTAGCGCGCCCCTGCTGCCCGGTTTGTGCTATACTGTGCGGGTCGGTCGGCTCTTGTGGGCCGCATTTTCGGGCCTGCGCTTCGGCGCAGTGCAGGGGGTGTACGATGAGGGTTCGCAGTCTGTGGTGGATCGTTGTGACGGTAGTCGCCTTCCTGGTCTGCTTCGTCCCGAGCCGTGTCGCTGCCGGTACCATCACCTATGATGTCCAGGCGTTCGTTGATACCCAGGATCAGCTCATCATCCAAGATAACACGCTGCAGTGGCATCACTTGGTGGACGCGGCCGTAGGCCGCTGGAACGGCTCGAATTTTCCGACCATCATATCGACCGCTGCCAATGGTGTTGTGGTGTTGAGCGATCTCAACTGGGTTCCGGACTGGCCAGAGCCTCCGCCGGCCGAAATCCGGTATGAAGCGTATTCCTCGGTCTTCGAGGACCTCGTACCTGCACTGCCGAGTT
Organism: Armatimonadota bacterium; assembly: GCA_050010895.1. Classification (GTDB taxonomy): domain Bacteria; phylum Armatimonadota; class Hebobacteria; order Hebobacterales; family Hebobacteraceae; genus JBEKKD01. The sequence goes on along the minus strand of JBEKKD010000331.1, from coordinate 39 downwards.
GCCCCATGACGGTGACGCTCGATCTCATCCAGGCGCGCG
>JBEKKD010000330.1:0-5322 GCA_050010895.1 Armatimonadota bacterium | reverse complement strand
GGTGGTGAAGGTGGACTTCGCGGGCAACCGGCTGGAAACGGACCGCGAGCTCTCCTGGGATGCCGGGCAGCCGGTCACGCTCGACTACGCGGGGAAGGCCCCCGACATGGGAGCCTTCGAGTTCGGGATGGAGTAGGACATCTTCAATGAAGCCGAGACACCTGCTTGCCGTGCTTGCTCTGCTGACGGCCTTCGGCCTGGGAGGCGGGCGCTCGCCGTGCGCGCTGGCCGGCGGCCCGGAAGAAGACGAGAGCCGGTTCACCTGGATCGCTGAGGGCGACCACCTCGACAAGCCGGCCGAGGGTCTCGTTCAGCGCATGATGGCCGCCAAGCCGGCATTCGTGGTCGGCACCGGCGACCTCGTGTTTGAATCCCAGCCTCAGGATTACGAGGCGCTTAAGCGGCTTGTCATCGACCCGCTCGCTAAGGTCGGCGCACGCTTCTACCCGGTGGTCGGAAACCATGACTTCCCGGTTCAACCGCACTGGTTCGGGTTCTGGCAGCCGCCGGCGGACAGGCTCTACTACTCATTCGACTACGGCAACTCGCACTTCATCGTCCTCGATACCAACAAGGCCTTCCTCTCGGAAGGCCAGACGGCCGCAGGCCGGAAGCTCGAACCAGGTAGTGAGGAGTATGCGATCCAGACGCAGGCGGCAGGCTTTGAGCCCGGCGGTGCGCAGTACGAATGGCTCCGTAAGGACTTGGCCGGGACGCGGAAGACCCATGTCTTCGTGTTCTTCCACGAGCCGGCCTTCAGCTATGGCGGTCACGACGGCAGCCCAGCGATCCAGCGAGTGCTCTGCCCCCTATTCGAGAAGTACCGGGTGACAGCCGTGTTCTCGGGCCATTCCCACGGCTACGAACGCTTCCTGCCTCTGCGCGTCGATCTCTCATCAGGCGAGCCAGTGGGCGTGCCGGACCGCGACACCGGGGTTGTATACATCGTCACTGCGGGAGGCGGGATGCCCCTGTACGACATCACGCCGAACCCGAAGCATGCTGCCACTGCCAAGGCCTTCCATTTCGTCCGGGTGGATGTGAATGGCGACATCGTGCGGTGCACTGCGATAGAGGCAAAGACCGGAAAGGTACTGGACGCGTTCGAGATCAGAAGCCGGCGGCGGTAGTCGTGGAGCGGAGATGCTGCGCCGTGCTCAGGGCACGATGGGCTGATGCCTGATGGTCAGAGAAGAAAGGCCACAGGCCGGGGACCCGGGCCGCTTCTTCAGTATCAGACTGCGGGGAGTGCTGATCTGCCTCCTCGCCGTGCCGGTCAACGTCTTCATTGTGGTGAGAGGCAACTGGACCGGTTACGGCGTCGCGGCCGTGTCCATGGTGGCGCCGGCCGTAGCCGGCATATTCGCTCTGGCGGTGATGAACCGGCTGCTGCGACGCAGATGGCCCCGCTGGGTGCTCTCTGGCGGAGAGCTGATCGCGATCTATGCTGCCCTAGGCATCAGCACTGGGCTCTGCGCCAGCGTGTACGACTGGGGTGGCAACATCGCCAGCGTGATCGCCTGGCCTGTTTGGAACGCGACACCAGGAAACCGCTGGGAGGAGCTGCTGCTGCCCAACCTTCCGCGTTGGCTGCTCGTGACCGACCGGAATGCGCTGGCGGGGTTCTTCCTGGGCGACGCTAGTCCCTATCGGTGGAGCGTTCTGGCAGCCTGGCTGGGACCGGCACTGTGGTGGACCGCGTGGGCCACCGCGCTCCTATGGGTCACCCTGTGCCTCAACGTTATCGTCCGGCGGCGCTGGTCTCAGGAGGAGCAGCTTCCCTTCCCTATGACAGCGCTGCCGCTGCAGATCAGCCAGGAAAAGGAGGAGCTTCTTCAGAACCCGCTGTTCTGGATGGGGGTTGCCGCCTCGGCTCTGATCGGCGTCAACCAGGTGGTTGCCCGCGTTGCGCCCGCGGTGCCAGTGATTCCGACCGGGATCGATTACGGGGCCTGGGTTGCGAACAACAAGCCGTGGGACGCGATCCGCATCCCTCATTTCAACTGGGGTCCCTGGGAGCTGGGGCTGGCCTACCTCATGCCACTCGAACTCGCCCTCTCGCTGGTTGTCTTCAACCTGTTCTGGCGCGCCGAGCTCATCACGTCTCGTCATTTGGGTTGGTCCGTCAGCTCCTGGGGAGGATTCCCTTACGGCGAGCAGCAGGTCATGGGAGCGTATCTCGCACTGGGCGGCATCTTTCTATGGCTCGAACGCCGATACCTGTTGCAGGTCATCCGCAAGGCGCTGGGCCTGTCGTCGTACGCCGACGACCGCGAAGAGGCCTTCAGCTATCGAACTGCCGTGCTGGGGGCGGTGATGGGCCTGGCCTTCCTCTCGTGGTTTCTGGCCCGCGCAGGTATGGCACAGGTCGTCATCGCGCTCTTTCTCCCGGGATACTTCCTCATGGTGATGATGATCAGCCGGTTGCGGGCCCAGCTTGGCCCTCCGAGCAATGAGATGTGGGGAACGATGCCTGACTTCGCTCTCGCCCAGTATCCGGGAACGCAGGCCCTCGGCCCCCGTACCCTTGCCATGCTGGCTTTGCTTCAGCCGTACTTGCGGGAACAGACTGCGAATCCAGCCCCAGTTCAGCTCGAGGCGCTCCGCATGGCGCAGGTACTCAAGCTCAGGCCTGGACGGCTGGCACTCCTGATGGCGGCCGTCGTTCCATTCGGGGTACTCACCTACTTTTGGGCCAGCCTGCATGTCGGATCGCACCTCGGGCTGGGCAGCGGGAAGGTGCATGAGTCCATGGTATTCCACGCCGGCCGCGTTATCCGGACCATGGAGGACTGGCTGACCCAGCCGGCTCCGCCGGACTGGGGAGGCGTGGCGGCTACCGCGGTCGGGTTCGTCGTAGTCATCGCGCTCATGGTGACCAAGATCTGGTTTCCTCTGTGGCCGTTGCACCCGGTCGCCTTTCCGCTCGGATATGACATGGTGGTTGATGATATGCTGCCGGCACTGGCCCTGACGTGGCTGGTCAAGTCCCTGCTCTTGCGCTATGGAGGTCTGCGCGCCTATCGCAAGGCCCTCAAGTTCTTCCTCGGCCTGATTGTAGGCGCTGCCAGTGTCTCGATGCTCCGCTATGGTTTCTCAATGGTGCTCGGAGTTCCACTCTAACCTGCATTGCTCACGAAGCGTGATGAGAGGGCGGTTCGAGTTGGTTCTGGATTTTGCTGAGGCGACTTTGGATAGCGGGATGCGCTCAGAGGACCTGGCCTATGGCTCGGGGGAGCCATCGAAGGCGGAGGATCTGGACAGCCAGGCGCGACCGATAGTTCCGAGCGTGGTTGTTAGGCGGCGATGGAACCGGGCCGGCACCCAACGCCGCATGCTCGCGCTGCCCGTGCAGCTATGCAGATGCGGAGTTCATGTTGGACCTGACCGAGTGGGTGATGCCACCGGTGCAGCACTAGAGGCCGAGAGACGCCGTTCTAGACGGCTCCATCGCCGCGTAACAAGAACACGCGGCGTCGCCACCACCTCGTGGCCCAGCCAGCAGTGCCGGCACCGGTTCGGGCAGCCGTGCATGTCGAAAGCAAGGCCGATATCGTCATCCGGCATGATGGCAGGCATCGCAAACTCCTTGGCTCTGCGGGGTGCTGTCTGCCCTACCTGGACGATCCCGCATTACCCAGCCGGCTTCCTGGCCACGATGAGTGCGCAGCCGGCCTGCGTAGACCAGATCGCCATTTCGCTGTGGAAGCGCTCGCGCGCTTCTGTCACCCAGTCGGCGCCACACATCCTGGTATAATAGTCCTCCCGTGCGTCCAACTCGCGCAGCAACTCCTTCCAGGCGTGCTCGATCTCCCAGACGCGCAGATCTTCGCAATGAACTATCCGGTAGTCAGCCTCGACGAGACGGCGCACCACATCATCCAGTGAATGCGGAAGGTGCGGGGGGGCATCCTCTGCCGCCCGCACACACAGCGTGATCGCCAGCGTTCCGCCGGGAAGCAGCACGGCATCCAACACCGGGAGCCAGTCAAGCGAATTGTCGAGCGAGCCTTCTGACCAGATGCACGTATAGCGCTGCGGGCACTGGTGCACCTGATACAGATCGCCCACCAGGAAGCTCACCCGATCCTGACAGCCGGCAAGGGCGGTCAGCCGCCGGGCGATGGCGATGCTCTTCTCGTCGCGATCCACCCCCACCACGCGGCACCCCGTGGTGGCCGCCAGATAGCGTGCCGGGCCGCCGACGTAACAACAGACGTCAAGGACGATATCCTCCGCCGAAAACTTGGCCTGGCGAGCGAGCATCTGCGTGGCGGCGAGCCCCCCCAGGTGTCCGTACTGTCCAAGCAGCACCATGGTTGGGCTGGACGAGGGCACCTCGCCCTGCAAGAGAAGCGTCTTTACGAGGTCGTCAATGCGCTCATCCACGGTGCCATCGGTGTCTGGCAGCGTCAGGTGCTCATAGTTGTCGGTGTTCGCGTTCGGTTCCATCCGATACTCCAATGTTCGTTCGGTACTCAAATGAGGCCCACGCGCCGCGCGGTCTGCGCCGGTAGATTGCGGGGCAGGGCATCGCCTCTGCGAGGGCCTATGTGCCGATCCCGCACGAGCTCGCAGGACAACGAAATCAGGCTGACTCGGGTCTTCCTGCCCCGTGAGTGATGGCGAGCAACTCGTATCATCGCAGCCTGACTCGGCGAGCAGTGAGCGATACTCGTCATCGGAGTAGCCCTGCGTCGTCATGGCATGCGCAGTCAGGCGTCCGCTTGCGACGTCAACCACGAAGAACCGTGTGGTAGCCGCCTTCGTCTCCGCGTGCCAGAAATGCTCCTCCAGGACAAGGTGCGGTCGGGGCGAGAATAGGCCCTGTGCCGTGGAGTACCAGGATGCTCCAGACGTGCCCATGCACTCCACCGCGGAGAGCGCATGTGCCTCCAGTACCAGAACGCCGCCGTCGGTGAGCGCCCGCCTCGCCTTGTTCAGAAGCGTGCACGCCTCGGTTGGCCGAAAGACGTTGAACTGACCAAAGACCATCATCACAAGTTCAAAACCGGCACCGAACTCGGCCGCCCTGACGTCCTCGCGCACGTAGCGGCACGGGACTTGACTCGCAACCGCCTGTTCCTGGGCGTAGGCTATCGCGGCCGGGGAGAAGTCAATGCCCACACACTCATGCCCAAGGGCGGCGAGGCGGCTGGTATACAGGCCCGGTCCGCAGCAGAGATCAAGGACGCGCGTGGGGCGCTCCCCGAGCACCTCCGAGTGAATCCAACGCACGTGTTCCTCAGTCTTGGGCGCGCGCCGGCTTGCCATGTCATGTGCCTGGGAGAGGTGCTCCGCGAGCATCCGTTGACTGAACCC
>JBEKKD010000329.1:0-5339 GCA_050010895.1 Armatimonadota bacterium | reverse complement strand
TCGAAGATCCCGCCGGGATTGCCCCGCGGGCAATGCCACGGAGAGGAGAGCAAGGGGAAGCTATGCCCACAGTATCAGGAGTCGCACAGGTCTTCGGCCGCGCCGAAGCGGGACTGCGCGAGGAGATCGCGAAGCTGGAGGCGGCCGTGGCGCGCGCCCAGGAACGGCGAGACGCGGCCGTGAGCCGCCTGGAGGAGTTCCTGCGCGTGAGAGAGCTGGTCGCGGGCACAGCGGCTCCCGCGGCCAAGGTCGGCAGACCCAAGGCCCAACACCGGAAGCCGGCTTCTCAGGCGGCGCCCAAGGCGAGGGTGACGAAGCCCAAGCCGAGTGCCGATGCGCGTGCGGTGTTGGATGTCATTGGCGCGGGAACAGGTCGCGCCCGGGCTATTGCTGAAGAGACAGGCTTCAGCATCAGCAAGGTCGGAGGAATTCTGCTATCGCTAGCCAGATGGGGATTGGTCAAGCGCGTGGGAGAAGCCGAGTACGCGCTGAGATCTGCCGCGGCAAAGACCAAGAAGTAGCCGGCCGCCTACGCGACTGGACCGCTCCGTCTCGGCTCTCGGCTCGCCGGCATCAGCAGGTCGGGGTGCAGCCGTGGCCATGTCTGCCGCGCTACGCGAGCCCACGTTGGGCGCTCGGGTCCGGGTTGATCCCGGGCCCGGGCGCGGACAAAAAGGCGAGGGAATGCCCGGCTTTGCTGATTCTCTCCCGAAACACCGCGCTACGTGGGCTTCAGTGCCGCGCTTGGCAGCGAGGTGGTGGCATGGGTGCGGCGGGGTCTTTCTCACCCCTCAGCGCCACGCCATACCACCAACACCTGCTCGTCCTGCCCTATCTGGACTTCGTGGAATCCCGCCTTTTGGAACGCTCTCCAGCTCCTCGCGTTGCTCGGATCTGAGATTCCGAAGATCCCATCCGCCGCCTCCTGCTCGAATCCGAACTTCACGAGGGTCCTGATCGTGTCGGTTCCCAGCCCCTGTCCCCATCGGTCTTTCCTGCCGATCATGAGGTCAATCCGTCGCAGATCGCGGCCCGGGAACTGCTGGATGATATGGGGCAGGTTCATCTTCTGCAGCCAGCACTCTCCGATCGGTTCACCCTCACATTCGATGATGAAGACGAAGGCGGAGAGCGAGGCCGATCGGTATATCCCCTTCGTGTCCTCTGGCGGCCGCACTTCATCGGTGCAGTCAGCCCAGAACAGCACCTCAGGGTCTGCGTTCCAAGCGAGCACGTGGTCCCAGTCGCCTTCCGTCATGGGCCGCAGGCAGACGCGCTCTCCTCGCAGATGGACGTCGTACTCTCGCAGCAGATCGGGGAGGATGTGCTCGGCTTCAGCCTCGAACGGGGGTATATGGACGAGAAGGCAGCGCGCCGCAGCCCCCCAATGGTCAAAGTACCTGAAGGTCGTTCCCCTCGGCACAACGACCAGATCACCGGTCTCCGCTGTGTACCCCACTCCGTCAACGTCGAAGCGCAAGCGGCCTTCGAGGACGAAATAGAGCTTGTGGCAGGCGGATGAGTAAGCAAACGGGTGCTCGCCGCGCACCGGCACCTCGACGACTGCCATAGAAGCCGATCCCTCCGCGACCGCGTCGAAGTCTCGGATGGTTGACCCGTGCCAATGAAATGGGCCTCGATCCTGCTGCCTGATCAACATGGGACCGTGCCCTCCTCTACTGCCGCTGGCTCGGATAACGGAAAGGTGTCGTGCTCGCATACTACCACACTGGCACACGCGCCGACAGCGCCGCGAACAGCAGGAAGCCGAGGGACAACGCCAGCCGGCCACCGAAAGCCACACACAGGAGCACGTGGCGCGCCGTTCGCGGCCATGGATCGGGACTTGGGCGGGGGCGCGGGGATGCTCCCGTACCGGTGGCGGACCGACATCAGCACCGACCCCGGCCCCGCCGATGGTAGCTGGTCCACGTCGCCCACCATCACCACGATGGCATGGGGTGGGATGGCGCGCACCAACTGGTGGGCCAACAGCAGATCCACCATGCTCATTGCATCGATGACGAACACATCGCCCCGCAGGGGGTAGTCCGCGTCCTGCTTGAAGCAGGCGGTGGCCGGGTCGAACTCCATGAGCTAGTGGATGGTGCTCGCGTCTGCGCCGGTGGCCTCCGCCAGGCGCCGGGCGGCACGGACCGTCGGTGCGCGGGGGTGCCCAGCGAAGCCGTGAAGAGCGACCACAGTCAGATCGTCAGCCGATCTGGACCTGCTGCCGGCGTGCCACGCGCGCCAGGCACGCCTACCGCGTCGGCCCGACACTGCTGGCAAGAGCGGAACTGCCGGATTATCCTCTCGCACCGGAGGCGCGCCGCGCGCAGTTCAGCGCACGTCGGCGGCGCCAGGTCCCGGAAATGGCCGAACGGGATGAGGGGCGTGATGTTCTGCACCTGCGCGCCCAGCGCTCGCGTCCTCCGTGCAACCTCCTCCAGGTGACCGGTATCATTCACGCCGGGAAGAAGGATGCTGTTGACCTTGACCGTGATGCCTCGTCTGACGGCGAGCCGGATGCCGTCCAGCTGGCGCGCGAGCAGCGCTGCCGCACCCTCGGGCCCGGTGAGCACGTTGCCATTGAGGTCGACGTGGGAGTAGATGCGCGCGCCGACGGCAGGATCAACCGTGTTCAGCGTCACCGTGAGCGTTTCCACGCCGAGCGCGTGCAGTTCGCCGGCATACCGCGACAGCAGCAGGCCATTCGTGCTCAGGCACAAGATCAGCTCCGGGAACCGCCTCCCGACGAGTCGCAGCGTCTCGAACGTCTCTGGGTTGTGCAGGGGCTCACCCGGCCCCGCGATGCCGGCCACGGTGAGACGGTGCTCGATCAGGTGCTGTGCGACCTGCTCCACGGCCTCTTTCGGCGTCAGCACGCGGTCGGCGACCGCCGGGCGATGGGCGTGATAGGTCATGCCGCCAACCCGCCGTTCGCAGTAGTTGCAGCCCAGGTTGCACCGCGGGGCCACCGGCAGGTGAATTCGGCCGTAGCGCGCATGTGCCGCGTGTGAGTAGCAGGGATGTCTCTCGAGGCCTCGAGGAGTCAAAGGGGCGAAGGGACGAGGACCGCCGTCCGCTTTCTCGCCTCTTCGGTCCTCAGCACTCCGTGTGGGACTCACCGCGGCTCTCCTGGTGCGATGCATAGACCGACTGATACAGTGCCTCCAACTCCGCCATCTCCAGGGGCTCGGGTACGACGCGCGTCTCGTTGGCGAGGATGCGATTGGCCAGCTCGCGGAGTCGGGCAGCCGCGGGTGATGCCGGCATTCCCTCGATCACCGTCTGTCCGCGCACCTCGCAGGTTTGAATGTCCTGGCTACGCGGGATAGAGCCGACGACACTGCACCCCAGCCGGCCCGCGAACGCCTCCAGCACCAGGGCCTCGAATGCCTCCTCGCCCCGGTGATTACAGATCACGCCGGCCAAGCGCGAGAGGCTGTGCTCGGCGAGGCGGGCGATGCCGCGGGCGATGTTGTTCGCCGCGTACATGCTCATGAACTCGCCCGTGCACACCAGGTAGATCTCCCGGGCATAGCCCTCCCGGATGGGCTGCGCGAAGCCCCCGCACACCACATCCCCGAGCACGTCATAGAGCACGAAGTCGGGCCGGTGGATATTGAAGGCGCCCTTGTCCTTCAGGTATGAGATGGCGGCCAACACCCCGCGGCCGGCGCACCCGATCCCCGGCTCCGGCCCACCCGATTCCACGCACTTGACCCCGCGATACCCCTCGAAGACGACCGCCTCCAGCGGCACGCTGTCGGCGTCCTTGCCAGCCGTGAGCTGCTCGCGCATGCAGTCCAGCACGGACGGAATCAGCCGCCCGCCCGTCAAGTTGCGCGTGGAATCTCGTTTGGGATCACACCCGATCTGCATCACTCGGTAGCCCTGCTCACCCAGCGCGGCCGAAAGGCTGGACGCGATGGTGCTTTTCCCGATGCCGCCCTTGCCATAGATCGCGATCTGTCGCATGCGCCCTACCACGTCGCCTGGTATCGCTTGGCGCGAGAGAGCCAGCGATCCTGGTGCTCGTTCTGCAGCACCTCGAGGATGGTGAGGATGCCATCATAGCCGAAGTACGGCCGGTCGATCATGTGGAAGCGACCGGTCGGAGACACCACCCGAAACGAGTACGAGATGCCCAACTCCTGAGCGAGGTGCCGCTCGGTCAGGCTGCCGAAGATGCAATCCGGGCGAATCCGACGAAGGCCCTGCTTCATGTCATAGGCGTCGGCGTTGAGCACGACGTCGGCGGTGAGTCCCAGGTCCGCTAGTTCGCGCGTCAGCAACTCCCGCGCCGGCTCCGGGCAGGACCGCAGGAAGACGCAGGAGGGGATGCCCTCCAGGTCCTCCGCGATGAAGCGCAGGAACGGGATGCCGATGGTCGCGTCGGCTGCCACCGCGGCCTCCACGCGATGGTAGAAAGCGATGTCCGGACCACGCAGCCGGATCGCCCGGATCACCTGCCGGTGACCCTCTTCGACGATGCCCTCGGCCGCCTGCCGGGCGCCGAATCTCTCGCCGAGCGCCTCGAGCCACCGCTTGGTGTTGGTCAGCCCGATCGGCAGCGGCAGGTCGCGGCAGATGGGTTCCACCCGGTATTGCTCGGCCAGTCTGTCGGCAATGCGTCCGCCGGCATCGTGGCTCAGCACCAGGCTCGCCTCCGCCGCGGGGGTGCGTGCGATGCCCTGCATGTCCTGCTTGTGCGTGAGCACGCTCACGACCGTCACGCCCATCTCGCCCAGCACCTGCCGCACCCAGGCGAGATCGGCCGGCCACCCCGGATTGGCGCTGGCGTGCGGGGCGATCAAGGTGACGGACCGAGGCATCTTCGGTATCGCCTCGCGGGCGGCGAAGTCGAGAAGCTTCTCGAGCGCCAGATCGATGCCCTGGTACTCGTTCCCCCGGAAGCCCGCGCACTCCATGGGGACGATCGGGACGCCGCATTCGCGGGTCATCGCCTCACATACCGCGGCGATGTTGTCGCCGACCACCTCTGGTCCGCAGGCCGACATCACGAACACATAGGGCGCGCCGTAAGACTGCGCCTCGCGGATCGTCTCCTTGAGACGCTCCTCGCCGCCGTACACGATCTCGGTCTCGCACAGCTTGGATGACACCACCTGCGCCTCGGAGAAGTCCACGCGCTGGCTGCCGAGAGCGTCCCCGATAAGCCCGTGACAGCCCTGTGGGGAATGCAGCACGAGGCAGGCGTCGAGCACGCCGGCCAAGGTCTTGCCGGCACCAGCGAAGGCGCAGCGAAGATACGGGTCGAGGCAGCTCTGTGCGCTGCTCCCTACCTGAGCGCCGTCCCTGGAGCACTTTCGTTG
>JBEKKD010000328.1:0-5345 GCA_050010895.1 Armatimonadota bacterium | reverse complement strand
CGGTGCTGCTGCGCAAACAATGGTCCGATCGAGAGCGGCTGAACTTCCCGCTGACGCAGGTCCCGCTGGCGATGACGAACCCGGGGACGCCTCTGTTCAGGAACCGGCTGCTATGGCTCGGCATCCTGCTGGCCGGCTCTGTCGACGCGCTCAACAACCTGCACCGGATCTACCCCATGGTGCCCACGCTGGACGTGCAGTACAACGACCTTGCCGGGCGGCTGGGAGCATGGGGATTCCCGTGGTCGATGATGCAATGGGGCGCGTTCGGAGTGTCGTTCTACCCCTTCGTGGTGGGGCTGGGCTTCCTGATGCCGCTCGACGTGCTGTTCTCTTTCTGGTTCTTCTATCTCTTCTGGAATGTGATCCGTCTGGTGGTGGCCGGACTCGGATATCCGTACCCCGGCATCGGCGCTGATGCCGTATTCCCCTACATCTCGGACCAGGTACAGGGAGGTTATCTGGCGCTGGGGGTGATGGCGCTGTGGGCATCGCGGCTGGACTTCAGGCGGGCGCTGCTGCAGCTTGTTGGCCGCCTCCCCCGCGGCGAGGAGCAGGAGGAGGCGATCAGCTACCCTCGCGCGCTCGTTGGCGCGATAGTGGGGACGGTGTTTCTGATAGCGATGCTGACCTCGGTGAGCGCGGCGCCGGTGGTATCGGCGGTGTTCATCATCGGGTTCCTGGTTATCTCCATCAGCATCGCCCGCCTGCGCGCGGAATTCGGGGCGCCGTTCCACGACGTGGAGTTCAACACGCCGGATTTCGTGATGCCAAAGGTGGCGGGGAGCGCGCTGCTGGGGCCGCGGGCGCTGGGGATGCTGTCGATGCAGATCTGGTACAGCGCGGAGAACTTCACGCACCCCATGCCGCACAGCATCGAGGCGCTGCGGATCGGATCGACGCCGCGAACGGGCGCGCGACAGAAGCCCTTCTTCTGGGGGGTGCTGCTGGCATGGGTGGTGGGGATGTCGCTGTGCATTATCACCGTGCTCTACTTCGGGCAGGCCCTCGGATATATGACCAGCAAGACGCTGGGGCAGCGCACGATGTGGTACGGCGAGAACTTCGCGCGATTGGACCAGATGCTGTCGACGCCGAGCGGGAGCAGGCCGCAGAGCATGATCGCGATCGTGGCCGGGATGCTGGCGTGCTTCGGGCTGCAGGCGATGCGATTGCGGATGCCGGGGTGGCCGCTGGACCCGGTGGCCTTCAGCCTGGCCAGCACGGCAACGGCGAGCAGCTATTGGCTGCCGCTGTTCCTGGCGTGGGGGGTGAAGAGCCTGATCCTCCGCTACGGCGGCCGGCGCGGCTATACGCAGGCGCTGCCGTTCTTCCTCGGCCTGGTGATCGGCGAGGCATTCGTGGGAGTCGGTTGGTCGCTGGTGGGCTGCATCCTGCACCAGACGACGTATCGGTACTACTACTTCTGACGGGCGGCAGGCCTCGCTGTGGCCCGCGCGCTACGACCACCCTGGCACGCAGCCGGGCTCGGTCTCTCCCAGGGCGTTGCGCAGAAGCGAGATGCCGCCCGAGATCTGCTCGAGCTGGAGCAGGGAGAAGTTCTGTGCGGCGGTCTGTATGCGGCGCCGGCTCTGCAGACGAAGGGCGCGACGCGCCTCTTCCCCCGCACGCGAAAGCCGCAAGAAAACTACCCGGCGATCCGCGATGCCGGTGGTTCGCGCGATCAGGCCGCGCTGAACGAGGCGCTCGGCCAGACCAGCAACCGCTCTGCGAGTGACACCAAGTCGCCGGGAGATATCACTGATGGTGCAGTGGCCGTGATCCGGCAGGGATCTCATCACGCGCAACTGGGCGAGGGTCAGGTCCCAGTCGCCGCCGGCGATCGGGCGGTCGGCGGAGAGCAGCCGGGTGACCTCCGGGAGCGCCTCCGCGATCTCGTCAAGAAGCGTATCCTTGTCCGATATCACACCCATTCTCCACGTCGTCGAATCGCGGCGCGCCTGCGCGGCCGTGGCTGCCAGCATACCGGCGTCCTGATAAGCAGGCACGGTCGCGCGGCAGCGCCTCTATGCACATACGACGAACGAACACGCTAGATGATTCCCACGCAGACGACGACGTGTGTGCGCTGTACATACCATCGCGAGTTTCGCGGGCCGCGCTCCGAGAAGCGGAGGCGCGGACGGTGAGATCGGCCTTTTTTCCGAGTGCCGTCGGGATAGGTGCTCCTAGCGCTCTTCGCGTCACTCCGCCTCGAGAAGCAAGAGGGCGTCTTCCCATCCATCCGGCGTGGAGAACTCAGGAACATCGGCGTACTGAAACGTGCCGATGCGCTGCCGATCTCCGGTCCTGGGGTCGATCCAGGAGGCGGCCACGGTCTCCGAGGCCTTGATGCGGTCCATGCGAATGGACGCGGTATGGCGGCCGCTGAGGTAGACCAGGGCCCAGTCGGCAGCGGCGGAATGCGCGGCGGCGTTCAGCTCGACCCCCGAGCCGACGCCTTTCATGACGATCGACTGATTCGGGATGATGTCCCACCAGTTCTTGAGCGAGGTGATGACCTTGCGATAGACGGCGAGATGGCACGAACCGAGAGCGTCGATCCAGTCTCGCCACTTGCCGGGCGCCGTCCAGTTGTCGTTATGGCCGTAGATGTGGTGTCCCCCTGCCAGGTAGGTCCAGTAGGCCTGCCTGCGGATGTCGAGTGGCGTGATAGGCCGGTTGAACTCGACTCCTTCATATCCCCCTTCGGCCATGACCGCGGGTTTGATGGGAGTGTAGGCATAGTCCGCGGAGGTCATGGCGTGGATCTGCTCGATGTCAATGCAGGTCTGGAGCATGTTGAAGGAGAGCCAGGGCTGGTCGTGCATGAAGCTCGAGGACTGCGGCGACGGGTCCGGGTGCACGGTGATCCAGTGCGCGCCCCCATCACCCTCCTTCAGACCCTCTGCGAGCGCCTTCACGATCGGCACGTACTGCTTCCTGGCTTCGGGGTACATGGACCAGATGATTTGGGGAACGTCCTTGTACCGGTTGGCGATCCACCTGGCCTGCTCCCTCGCCCGCTCAGGGGTATAGAACCTGTCCTGGGTCTTGTGATAGACGCCCAGGACCTGGATGAGGTCCAACTCGCAGGCGATGCGAAGCGTGGCGTCGACGTGCTCGAAATACTTCTCGTTGGGCTTTGACGGGTCGGAGTCGAGCCACGGGCTCTCGCCGTTGAGATTGGGCATCGGGTCGGGCTCGTAGCCGAAGAGCATCACGAGCGCGACGCTGAAGCCCTTGTCCTTGCGGTTCCGCACGATCGCCCTGGCGTCATCGGGGGAGAAGGATCGGTGGAGATGCCAGAGGGTGTCTCCAAGCCAGAAGAAAGGCTTCCCCTTCTTGTCCAGGAAATACCGCCCGTTTCCGCTGATGGCGAGGGGGGCGATGTTGGACGACGTCGTGATGGAGGGCATGTGAGTTATCTCCTGTCGGGCTGCGCCTGCGCCTTTTCGAGCGCCTGCCGATAATAGCTATCGTCGTGCTTCTGCTTCCAGCCGTCGGTCGGCGGCAGGCCGGGGTCCTTGCGGTGCGCGGCCCACATGTCATTGACGAAGTCGTCCCAGGCCTGCCCCTGGCGGGCCCAGTCGGCGGAGAAGTCGTGGCCGGTGGCATCCTTGACGGTCTTCACGAACGCGGAGTCGTCTTCGTACATCCAGCGGTCCACGTAGTCGAGGAAGGCGGGATGATTCCACGCCTTCTCGGCCTTCATCAGGTGCAATGCCAGCGCCTGAGCAGCCCAGCCGACGCTGGTGCAGCAGCGCCGATAGGACTCACTGGTGAGCTGGCCCCGACCCCAGGCGCCAGGTTGGGTGTGCTCGTAGGGGCCCCACTCGTTGCCTCTTCCTCGGGCCTCGCCGGTGACCACATCGATGCCCGAATGCCCGGCGAAGACCACCGTGGCGCCGGTCCAGCAATCGCCGTACGCGGTCTGCTCGTCCTCGCCGAAAGCGACCGTGGGGAAGGAGGTGTTGATGTTCGCCAGTTGCTCATCCCCCAGAAGAAGCCCGGCGAAGACGATGGGGAGTTTCCGGCCACTGCCGTGACCGCCAAAGCCGGTCCAGCCTGGGTGCCCGGCACGGACAATGCTGCCGAGGTCGATGCCCACCTGGACGAAGTTGACGAGCAGCGTTTCCTTCTGCTCGGGCTTCAGGTCCGTGCACAGCAGCAGAGCGGAGATGCCCGAAACGCGGCCGTATTCCAGACCGTACTGGGGCATGTTTTCCACCGGTTCTTCGAACCCGAAGAAACCCGTCCCGACCCAGGGCCGCTGGGTGAACCGGGCGTAGAGCGCGATGTCCGGAGCGCTCTTGGTTGCGGCTGCGGCGGGCAGCGATTCGCGCTTGAGATCGCGAGAGAGGTAGACTCTATGCCCGTGATCGCAGAAGCCCGGGCGGAAGGCGTCGGGAGGCTGCGGCGCGTCCATGCAGGTGAGCACGGCAGCCGTGCGGATGGGGCTGCTGTCTTCGACTCCGCGCTCGATCTTATTGCGCAGTTGGGCCTGAAGCACCAGGCCTTTGGGCATGCTGATGGTGGAGACGAGGGAGTCGCCGGGTTTCATTGCCGCTGGCAGCGTCTGAATGAGTGAGGGCTCAAACCAGTTTCGCACCCCACTGTCGTAGGAGACCTTCATCTCCGCGGGCGGGTTCAGCATGAACCCATTGCGGACGCGCTGATCGACGGGCCGCTCGCGGTCTCTGTCATCCAACTGGATCTCGGGGATGTCGGCGCCATAGAGTGGCTTCGGGTCGATGGCGGTCACGGTCACGGGTCCCACGACATACCAATCACCGTTGACGAACCGGCCCACGCGAGCGGGCTTCTCAAAGGTCCAGGTGATGCCGTACTGGGAGACGCTCTGCTTGAGGGCGAGGTCGTCCAGCTTGGGCGTGGCGGGGGGATTGCTCCGGGTGTACATGACGACCTTCTGCCCGGACGGGACCCACGGGTCAGGGCCCTCGACCGTCGGGGCGGCCGGACTGGAGGAGTTCTGGGCCAGCGCCAGGGAGGCGAACAGGCCGCACAAGATGACTGTCAGTTCGGCGCTCATCAGAAGCTTCATGCTCGGCATTCTCCTGGATGTGTTTGGCATATCCGGCGCAGCGAAGAACGAGATCGGCTTCTCGTTCTCGACCGGACTGTATCATAGCCGGCAGAGCATCCCATCATCTGGCGCTGCGCACGCAGCGGAGTCCGTAGACGTCGTAGTATCCGATGCAGACGTCGGAGTAGGCGGGGTTGTCCGACGCGCGGTAGGAGGAGCGACAGTCGGAGGCTTTGGAGTTCCAGCTTCCGCCACGCACGACGCGTTTGCTGCCGGATGCCGGGCCCCGCGGGTTCTG
>JBEKKD010000327.1:0-5373 GCA_050010895.1 Armatimonadota bacterium | reverse complement strand
CCGGCAGCTTCTTCTCCAGCCGCGCGTTCGGCAGCTTCAGCTCGCGAAGCGTGCGCGCGACCATCACGTCCGGCAGGAACGCGCTCATCGTCTGCTCGGTGCACCCATAGGGATACTCGGCGAGGTAATCGAGAGTGCCCAGTATCACCGACGCCAGCGACGGCGACAGCCGCACGCGCAGATCGCTCGCCCCAGGCACAGCATCTTGCCGTACCGGCAGGCGTTCGGTCGCCGTGCCCGTCCCCGCGGCATCGGTGCCGGTGGTGTTTCGGGACTTCAGTCCCGAAACCGCGTCGCCCACAGCTCCGCTCCGCCACTCAATCCGCTCGCGGCCATGCGGCACCACGGGGAGTGGTATTTGCATCGCATCCGAGAGGCCGCCGGTCGCCTTCAGGTAGGCCGTGACCTGCGTCGTCCCCGGCGTCGGCGCGCTCACCTGCCAGTCTTCTCTCCTGATGCCATCCGCGCCGAGAGTGAACGCCCTCTTCTCATCACCCCCCCGGCCGACGAACTGCAGGCCCGGCGCCTTCAGCCACATCGAGAGCGCCTGCTTCACGCTGGTGTAGTTATGCGCGATGGCCGAGAACGTCATCCGGTCCTTCTGGGTCATGAAGCGCGGCGTCTCCAGCCGTACAAGAAGATCCTTGCTGCACTTCACCTTCGCAACCGCTTCGCCCACGGCCGTGTCCGTGGTGATGCCGCGCGCGGTGGCGCGCCACGTCGTCAGCGTGTCCGGCATGGCGAAGGAGATCTGCCCGCGACCATCAGCCCCGGTGATCAGACGCGGGTTCCAATACGCGGTATCCGGGAAGCGCTTGCGCACCTCAATGCTGACAGCTTCCTTGTCGGCATCCAGGTAGATCTGCCAGAACGAATAGGTGGTCTCGACCGAGTTCTCGCGCGGGGGATAGAAGAACCGCAGTATCGGTTCCGCCATTTCCGACTGGATGGCGTAGATGGATTCGTCCACCACGCCGAGCGACACCTCCGCCGCCGTCGGCCGCCCCTTCCAGTCCTCGGTCATGATCTGGTAGGTCGCCTGCTCGCCGGGCGCATATCGCTCCTTGTTCGCCTTCACCGTCACCCGAAGTTGACGCTCCTCCACCGATACTTTGACTCGTTTCTCCTGGCTGGCGAAGTGCTTGCCCTGGATAAGCGCCACCGCGAAAAAGAAGTTTGGCCCGTACTCCTGCCTGATCGGTATCGAGACCCGCGTGGACGTTCCCTTCAGCGGCACGAGGCGCTTCTCGTACAGCCGCGGCCCCTCCACTGAGACCAGCGCGGTCGCGCCCTTGTACTTGCTGTTGATCAGAAACGTGGCGGTGTCGCCCGTGCGGTACTGCTTCCTATCTGCGACCACTTCGATCTCGGGATAGGGGATGCTCAGATCGGCGTAGTCGCCGCTCGTGACCCAGAGATACCCCGTCGTGCGGATGCGGTTGCCGCGGCGGTCGGAGGCCGTGACTTCCATCCGATAGAAGCCATCGTGGGCCGGCTTGAACCGCAGGACGGCCTTGCCCTTGTCGTCCGTGGTGGCCGTCGCCGTGTACTCCGTCTCGAGCCGCGACTGCTTCTGCGACCAGACCTCCGGCCCGACAGTCACGGTCGCTCGCACGCCCCCCACCGGATTGTCGTCGTAGTCCTCGGTGACGATCTCGACCGGCGCCTCTTCGCCGGGACTGGTGATGAACTTCAGCGGCTGTGCCGACACGAAGAACTCCCCCTGGGTGACGATCGCCGATCCACTGGCCGTCACCGGCCTGCGGCTGGGATCGGTGACCGTCGCCTCGATGTGGTACTCCGAATCCCCCGGCTCCTCTGTCTCCCCGAACTGCTCCAGGCGCTTCTGGGTCGCGCTCGTCGTCGGGACCGTCAGCCGAACCAGACCGTGTTCGTCGGTCTTCGCCGTTCCCTCTATGACCATCTCGCCGAGATAGCCGCGGTCCTCTTCATCGCCCTGCCCCGCATCCTCGTCGCCGTCGCCCTCTTCGTCTGCCCCTTCCGGGTAGGCGGAGTAGGACGAGCGGTATACGGAGTACTTCACCTCCGCCCCGGCCACCGGCGCGCCGAAGTAGTACTCCGCGGTCACATCCGCGTCGATTTTCTCCCCGCGGATGTAGCGCTCTTTGCCCGTTTTCACTTCGACGCTGTACTCCGGCTTCTTGTACTCGGCGACCTTGAAGTACGACTCGTGGGGCTTGCCGTTGATCGTGCTCACCAGCCGGTAGACCCCCGTCGCGGCCTCGTCGTTCAGTCGAAGCTGGCCGTCGAAGCCGCCGAACTGATCGGTGGTGAGATCACCCTTGTAGACCAGCGTCTCCCGCGGGTCCCACGCCTGCACCTGCACCGGCTTCGCCGCCAGCACCGTGTACTTGTCATCGACGAACGAGCGCGCCATCCCCTTGAAGTTCACCACGTGCCCCGGGCGGTAGACCGGGCGATCCGTGTAGGCGTACACTCGCGTCTGCCCCTCGCCCTCTTCGGAGTACATGGACACGCGTGTGAACGCCTGCGAGCCATCCTTCTCGGCGCGCGCGAACAGCTGCCGGTCGCTGTCGGGCCTGAGCGCCACGCGCGACTGGAACAGCCCGTCCCGATCTGTCTGGCCGCGCACGGGCTGGCTGGCTGCGCCGCTCTCTGAGGAGAGCGAAAGCTGCACCGACGCGCCGGGGATCGGCTGCCCGGTCTTGATGTCGACCACATACGAGAGCACGTCGCTGCCCCAGCGTTTGACGATCATGCCGAGCTTCGTCACCGTCACCCACGTCATCTGCTGGATCGAGTCCGCTTGGGCGGCGATGAGGTAGACGCCGGGTCTCCCGCGCAGGGAGGGGAGATCGATGCGCTGTCGGAACACACCTTCAGCGTCGCGCTTGGTGATCTCGGCCGAGTACTGGCCCGCGGGCGTCAGCGCGGGATTCCCCGATATCACTTCGTGCCGCGGCGGCTCGTCCGACCGCAGCAGCCGTTCGAGCGATCCGTCCGCCTTCACGAACAGCGCATCCGGCTCGATGCGATAGAAGCGGAAGCTGACGACCTGGTTGGTAAGGAAGCCGTTCACGATCACCTGGGGCGTCTCATCCAGCGTGACCGTGTGCCAGGGCGTTCGTATATCGAAGAACGGCGCCACCGGCGATAGCTCCAGCGTGAGGTCGCTCGTCACCCCCTCGGTCACTGTCACGGCCACAGGTCCTAGTGAGTGGGCCTGCGTGGTCGCGCGGAGCTGGTACTGCCCCGCGGGGAGCCGTCGCGCGACAAAACGGCCGTCGCGGCGGGTGTGGAACTCGTAGGTCTGCGTGGGTGGAAGCGACGGTTTCGGGCGCCGCTCCAGCATAGAAGCTCTGCTCTGGATAGAAGGCCCCGCGGCGCTCCCTGCCGCCGCGCTGGTCAGTTCAACGCGCGCGCCGGGCAGCGGGATGCCCGTTTCTTCGGCGAGCACTATCCCGCCCAGCCCGCCCACCGGGGTGACCTGCATCCCCAGGTACACCACCATGCCGCCGAGCCAGAGCGCGGCCAGCGCGACTGCCGGCATCCAAGCCGGAGCGAAGCTCCGGCCCACGAACCCCCGTTCCGTCGCGCGCACGCTGCGGCGAAGCCACAGCCCCGCCCAGGCGCCCATCATGCCGCACCTCGCGGTCGCGCAGGACCGGATGCGGGCGCGGCTTTCGCTCGTCTCCTGAAAACGGGCAGTGAGATCGCCAGCACAATCACGACCACGATCAGCGCGACGCCGCCGGCCAGATAGGCCTTGTAGATCCGCGGCGCGTCATAGAAGAAGCTGAGCGAACGACCGAACTGCACTGTCACGATCGCCATTCCAAGCGCCAACATCGCAGTCGGCGCTTGCCATGGCCCCCACCGCTCGCTCGCCGCCACCATCGCCACGAACCCGGACCCGATCGCCTGCCGCGCGACCAGCCCGATCATCAGCCCGAGCAGCACGTCCGGCCCCCACAGAGTGAGCAGAACGATGGGCGTGAGCGCGCCGAGCAGCCCCAGCGCCATCGCCCGGCCGATGCCCGCCTCCAATATCAGTGATGAGTATACCGCCGGCATCAGCGCGCCCAGAACCACGCCGATGACCGCGTACTGCAGCGACAGGTCGACCTCCCCGACGAACAACCCCGGCCTCGCCAGGAACAGCTCCAGCAGGAGGAAGTTCGCTCCGATCAGCAGCGCCTGCAGCGGCAGCCGCGCGCCAAACGCCCCCATTCCCAGCGCAGAGCCAACCACCGCCCAGGCTGCGATCAGCCCCACCGCGACGCCGAACCCGGAGAGGATCTTGAAGCTCACCACCAACAGGAGCAGAGTCAGGAGAATGGAGATTCCTGCAACCTGTAGCCAGAGGGGCCAGTTCTCCGCCTCCCGCTCCGCCGTCATCGCCAGCCAGACTACCAGTGCCGCGGTGATCACGCCCGTTACCAGAAGAGGCAGCAGGGGCCTCGCCGGTTCGAGCTTCGCCGCCAGCACGCTGCCCAGCACCACCAGGAGAACCGCCGACATTCCCGCCGAAACCAGCAGCGCGGTTGCAGGATGTCTGGCCATAGATCGATGCCCGGAGGCGAAGAAGGAGATGGTCTGTCCCACCAGCCAGAAGCCCGCGAGCGCCATCGGGAATGCCCACCAGCCGCGCTCGGCCCGGCTGTGGAAATGATAGAGTCCCTGCGAGCTCGCCGCGCAGAGCGTGATCGCCAGCGCCGCGCCCGCTTCCACCGCGCGGGAGAGGTCAACCATCCGCCCTGATGTGTAGGTGATACGGAATACCCCCGCCACCACCGTGAACCCCAGCGCGCACCCCAGCAGCGCCTCCAGCGGATCGCCCGCGAATGCGAGCAGCGTCAGCGATGAAGCGGCCACCGCCAGCGATACCGCCAGCGCGAACGGATAGGGCCAGTACGCCCGCTCGGGGTTCATCAGCCGCGAGCACAGCACCGCTCCCAGCAGGGCCAGCGAGCCGCCGATCAGATACCCGTAGCCCAGATGCTGCCCGGACGAGAATGGCGGATGCTTCAGCAGCGCCAGCAGCCCCAGCCCCACGATCAGCACGAACGCGAGCCAGAAGCCGCCCATCACCCGCGGCCGCTCCTCGACCCGGCTCGGCGGCGCCAGCAGTGAGGGCACGATGTACGAGAAAAACGCCGCCACAACCCCAGCCGCCAACCCGATGCCGGAGAGCACGACCTCCATGTTCTGCATGGTCGCCTCCGCCGGGCGTATTATGGGACGGTGAGCAGATACCTGCTCGGTTTGGAACGCAAGGAAATCGGTTTTGAGCGGAAAGGCCAGTGTCGTGGGTTTGTCGCGAACCCCGGGGCGGCTCCGTGCGGTTCGGAACGCCCCGCTTTGGGTGAGCGACAGCCCGCGTTCGCTCCG
>JBEKKD010000326.1:0-5402 GCA_050010895.1 Armatimonadota bacterium | reverse complement strand
GTTGCCGCCTCGATCAGGTATGCCGCGAGGCTCAGCAGGCCCACCGAGCTCACCGCGATCCCGGCTATCCACGGGAGCCGGCGCTTCCAGCCGACCAGGGATTGGCTCAGCAGGCAGGCCAGGGCGGAGGACGACAAGGCGAGACACAGCGCGGTGATGACTTTCATGGGGGTCGCGTGCGGGAGGATGCCCTTGAGCGCCGCCACCCCGAGCATCCACCCGATCAGGTTCAGGCCGGCGAGCGCTGAGGCGATCCCAGTGGCCAGCCACCCGAGTGACCTGGCGGAGCGTGGCAGAAGCATGGTATACCAGCGTTGCATGTTCGCCCTCCCGGCTTGGCTCGCGTAGGACTCGCCCGGCTCTCGATCCCGCCCTGCAATCCGTCTGATAGTATTCTGCGGATTCGCTGCCATCCCTTGGCATCGGCGGGCACCGCGCGAGGCGATCGCCGGGGCGCAGCCCGGGGCCTCAGCGACGGCGCTGCTCACCCGTCACGGGCCGTTCGAAGCCTACACTGTGCGCGACCCAGTCAACGAACGCATCCGCCCTCGGGTCCGCTTCCGGGTGTGCCGCGTCGAACTCGAAGGTGGGGATGTCCTCCCCCAGCCCCTCAACAGCGGCCGGCGGGGCGAGACCGGGCCGCAGGTTCCGGACCACGACTCCGACCGCGGGCAGGGCAACCCTTACGCTGGGTTTCGGTGGCGCCCCGCCTGAGCCGACCACCAACACCCCCAGGTCAGGCCGCGCGGCCTGGAACGCGGCATTGCCTTCTACCACGACCACCGGCGCAGTGGCGAAACGAGCCAGAGCCGCGGCCATCGCCTCCGGCATCGCCTCCTCTCGAGACTGAAGCCAGACCGCTTTGCCGGTCGCAGCGGCGAGCAGCCGCGCCGTGTCTTTGCCTCGCTGGGAGAGGACCAGTTGGTCTTCGATCACGGCGAAGGGCCTGAGCAGGGCGCCGCAGACTCCGCATGGGTGGTCGCGAGGGCACCCCTGGTCGGGCCGGCAGCAGGTGAGCTTGATCGCTCCCGCGCCGGGCAGAGAGCGAAGCAGAAGCTCGCACACCGATGTCTTGCCGGCGTTGCGGCGGGCGCCGGCGACGAATACCGTCTTGGGGCTGGGTTCGCTGTACGGCGCTACCACAGGCGATCGCAGACTGCCAGCACAGCAGAGAACTCCTCGGGGCAGGAGGCTATGCCGCGAGTTCCGAATCTGGTGATATAGGGGCTGCGAAACGGCCCCGCAGACGCAACAGTCACTGCGACCGGGAGCAGACCCTCTCAGCATCTCAGCAATGCGTCGCAACCACGCAGCTATCGAAACTGACCTACGGACGTTCGCCCGTCCTTTGATGACTTCCACCCTTACTTCTTTGGGCCAAAGTCATTAGGATCGAACCTGCTCTAGACACGCCTTGGTTCTCAGCCGGCGGACGAGTTAGGGGCGTCTCCTCCCGAGCCGCGTTGGCGACGACGGGCTGCTGCGGATGCTCTGCTCCCAGTTCGCCGCCACACCAGGGCCTCTCGCCAGTCTCCTGCTCGGGGCGGCCACCGGGATCCTTCCCTGCGGCATTGCCATGGGCATGCTCGCCTTCGCAGTGGCCACTCGCTCTCCCCTCCTGGGCATGGCGGCCATGGTCGGCCTCGGGCTGGGCGCTTCCCCAGTCCTGCTGGGCATCGGGCTCTCTGCTTCCCTGCTCGATTCCCGGCTGCGCCTGATCGGCCTGCGCGCCGCTGGGGCGCTGATGGTCCTCCTGGGAGTCCTGGCATTCCTGCGCCCCGCCGGGATCCTGTGCCAGCTCCTGCCGGGAGAGGCGTCATGGTCTTTCATCCAGAATGCCACCCCTCAGCGCTGAGCGCCTGCGGCCGGGGCTTCAGGCTGTTCGGCGTGGACATCCGCTACGCCGTCGTCGCCTTCGCGCTCCAACGGGACCGTGTCTACGTGGTGGTGACGCTGATCGTACTCGGGGTGCTGCTCTACAATCTGGTGGGAGGGTACCGGTAGGCGAACCGATCCGAGGCCAAGGCCGCGCGCGACCCAGCCGACGCATGCCTCCGCAGATCGCTACGTCCGGTCGCAATGGCGCCGCCCGAGCAGGCGAGTGTCAGACCGCGGGTCCCGACCTCGTGCAGGCCTCGGTCCCGCACACGTGTGCAAGGAAGTACAGCACGCCCACAAAGATCGCGCCGCCGACAATATTGCCGAGAGTGACGGTAATCAGGTTCTGCGTCCACATGGAGGACCAGTTCAGGGCGGCGAGCTGAGCGGCGGTGAGCCCGGAGGCGGCTCTTGCCGCCTCGAACGACTTCGCGAAGATGCCCGCCGGGATGAAATACATATTGGCGACGCAGTGTTCGAAGCCGGAGGCGACGAAGGCCATGATAGGGAAGAAAATGCCCAGGATCTTCCCGGAGATGTCCTTGGACGCCATCGCCATCACCACCGCGAGGCACACCAGCCAGTTGCACCCAATAGCACGGAAGAAGAACGCGTAGTTGTGAGTGAGTCCTTCAATGGGAACGCTGCTGGCCTTCGTCGCGGCGATCTTGATCGCCGTGCCCCCCACCGGTCCGGCGAGAAGGCCCGAGCTGCGGGCGATGAAGAACGCCAACAGGAGCGATCCGACGAGGTTGCCGAGATAGGCAACCACCCAGTTGCGCAGCAGGCCGCCCATCCCGATGCGCCCTGAACACAGCGAGATTGACATCAGGTTGTTGCCGGTGAAAAGCTCTGCGCCCGCGATCACCACCAGCATAAGGCCAACGGTGAAGGCGGTACCCACAAGGAGTTGTTTGACTCCGAGCGCGGCGTACTCCCCGGTTGCCGCGGTGGTAGCGAGGTGGGCCCCAAACCCGATATACGCCCCGGCCAAAACGCCGAGGATGAACATCCTGCCCAGCGGGAGCTTCGCCTTGCTCTCCCCGACATCGACGAACGCTTTGGATACGTCTACCGGCCCCAGGCAACCGCTTGCACTCACCGTTGTGCTCCTCCTCTGGCTCTGCCGCCTAGCCGAAGCGAGGCGTCTGACTCCGTGAGATGGCGCCTACCGGCGGCAACGCCACTTGCGTTACCGGTCCAGTTCCTACTCACTGATAGATATTCGCCACGATGCAGCGCCGTGCCTCTCGCGCCCGCCCCATTCGTTATAGTCGCGCCTTCGCCGACCGCCCGCGAGGACGAGTCCCGTCACAGCTCATCACCGCCGTGCCCCAGCAGGATCACGGTGACGCGCTCCCCCGCAGCCAGCCCCGTGCTCTCTTCCGGAATGACGAGCAGTGAGTTCGCGCCGACGGTGGATGTCAGCATCGCCGAACCTCGCTTCTGGGAGGGTTCGACGACGAGATCCCCGTCGCTGCACCGGGCGAAGGACTGGCGGTACTCGCGCCGGCCTGGCCTATGTCGGACCTCGCTCAACAGCGTCGCTTGCACGGCGAGCGGGAGACAGTCTTTCCGCCCCGACATCTTGCGCAGGGCCGGCGCGACCAGCATTTCGAAGGTTACGAGCGCCGATACAGGGTTGCCGGGGAGTCCGAAGAGCGGACGCCCGAACACCGTTCCGAAGGCGACAGGCTTGCCTGGTTTCATCAGCACGCGCCAGAACCTGATGTCACCGATCTTGTCGAGCACCACTTTCACGAAGTCATGCTCGCCAACAGATACTCCCCCGGTGGTGAGCAGAAGATCGGCGTCCGCGCACCCGCGCAGAGCCTGCTCCAGAGCGGACTCGTCATCGGCAACGTGGAGGCAGTGTGCGACCTCCCACCCCGATTTCAGAACGCTCGCCGCGATGGCTGCCTGGTTGCTGTTGTAGATAGTGCCAGGCCTCAGCTCTTGTCCCGGCTCGACGAGCTCCGACCCTGTCGTGATGATGGCGACGCGAGGGCGTCTGATCACAGCTACGTGGGTCTGTCCGAGCGCTGAAATCAGCCCCAGTTCTCCCGGCCCGAGCGACTGTCCGGGCGAGAGCGCCGTCTCACCGGCGGCAATATCCTCACCTGCCGGCCGGATGTTGTCCCCAGGCGCGGCCCGCACGAATATCTCGATCGTGCCCACCGGGCCTGCACGGGTGTGCTCGACTATCACCACCGCGTCTGCGCCCGGCGGAATGGGCGCGCCGGTCATAACCCGGGTGGCCTTCCCATGCCGCACCTGGCGCTCAGGCGTGGCCCCCGCCGGCACGTCTTCGAGCACTTCGAGTCGGGCCGGTGACCCAGGCGTTGCGCCGCGCGTGTCCTCCGCCACCACCGCGAAGCCGTCCATCGCCGAGTTATCAAAAGGAGGGAGCTGGATCGGCGCCACAACCGTCTCGGCCAGCACGCAGCCGAGGGCCTGGAGCAGCGGGATGCGCTCGGGCGGCAGCACCGTCACCGCCGCCATCACCACTGCCTGGGCCTCCTTGATGGTCAACACCTGGCACTCCTTTCCACACCTCGCGCCGCCGCAATTCATGGACGCGGCGCGTATGGTTGCGTAACGATTTGGCCTGCGATGTTTGGATCACCTGCTCTCCTCTCCGACGCCCGACTGATGGGTGTCCGTCCGGCGCGCCTGTGGAGGTGATCGGGATTCGGCCGCAGAAACCCGGGCAGTCGCCGGCGCGAGACGCCGGGTCTGACAACGGAGGATACGGGGCGTGTCGTGGGTTATTCTGAGGCTGGCAGTGGCAGTGCTGGGAGCGGCAGCCGTGAGCCTTGCAGCGGCGCCGGGCGCACAGGGCGCCGAGGAACGGGCAATACCGGGTGAGCGGCAGGAGCTGAATCAGTACGGCATCACCTGGCGGTTCGACCGGGCGGTCAGCTCCGGCCAGTTCGTGAACGGAGACTGGTGGGTGGTCGGGCCGGTGACTGTCGTCGGCATCACCCCCGCGCCCGGCGCGGCGCCGGAAGACGCGCGCGTCGATATCAAGCGGGACCAGTGGGGCAACACGAGCCTGAGCAACGACAATCGCATGCGCAACGGCTCGATGGTCATCCTGAACTGCGGCCCGATGCAGGTATACGACTCGCGCAGCTCGGGATATGACCCGGCCTCGAGCGTGAAGCTGCCATACAGGCTCGAAGTGAACCGCTCGCTCGTGTCCACCATCAGCAACACGTCGCTGCCCATCCGGAACTTCGTCCACAAGCTCATGTGGAGCTCCGAGCAAACGGAGCAAGTCGTCATCGGGACGGCGGCCGTGCTGACCTGTCTGGCGAGCGAGCCGCCGGCCGACGCCTTCCGCCCTCCTTACGCCGGTGCGGAGAAGCCGATCTACCGGACCCGCGACCTGAAGTGGGACCTACTCCTCAGGCTGGAGCCCGCGGGGCCCGTACCCTCGTGGGAGGACTTCGAGCGCTACTTCCAGCGGGCGTGGCTCGATCATATCCCAAGCTGGGTGCAGCGCGGCGTCTCGCCGAACG
>JBEKKD010000325.1:0-5410 GCA_050010895.1 Armatimonadota bacterium | reverse complement strand
AGGGAAGCTATTCATCGGCGGCCTCACGCCGATCATCGTGCTTGCCATGCTCGCCGCAGGGGGCGCGTACTTCGGGCGCGTCTCCGCTGCCAAGAAGACGAGAATCGAGCGCGAGAAGGAACAGCAGACGATCGCTACCGTGGCCGTCACCCAGGGGGACTTCGAAGTCTCCGTGACCTCGGTCGGGAAGGTTGGCGCGCTCAAGTCAAAGCAAGTCATGTCGGAGATCAGCGGGGAGATCGTGAAGATCGTGCCAAACGGGGCGCGCGTGAAGAAAGACGACGTCATCGTGGTGCTCGACGTGCCGAGAATGGCGCGGCAGGTCAGGGACATACAGTCCCAGTACGATGACGCGGTTGCCCAGTTTGAGCGGAAGAAGCGCGATCTCGCCGCCGACGTCGAGCGCGCGAAGATCACGCTGGACCAGGCGCAGAAGGACCTCGACCGCTTCGAGTCGACCCAGCAGGCGGATATCGATACCAAGAAGAGCCAGAAGGGCTATGACGAGCAGGACCTCACTATCAACCGCTCGCGATTCGATCGCAAGAGCACGCTGGCCGACCAGGCGCTTCTTCCGAGACGTGACGTCGAGTTGGCCACCGCCGACATCAAGGCCAAGGAGTTTGGCCTCGAGCGGGAGGGCAAAGACCTCGAGTTAGCCGAGGCGAAGAAGACATCCGATATGCTGGACAAGCAAGCTGCGGTGAATAAGGCGAAGGCCGATCTCGCACGCGCCGAGGCAGCTCAGCAGGACGAGACCCAGAACGCCAAGATGAACGTTCAGATCAATAAGCAGCAGCTCTCCCGCGCCCAGGATCAGCTTTCCAAAGCGGTCATCAAGGCGTCCGGTGACGGGATCGTGGTGCTTGCCGATGCCGATCAGCCCGGCGTCTCCCGGCCGCTCGAGGCCGGGGATCGCGTGTGGGAGAGCCTGAAGGTTGCGACCATCCCCGATCTCAGCAAGATGCAGGTAACGCTGGATCTGCCGCAGGAGCAGTCGCGGGCGGTCAAGCGAAAGCAGTCGGTCATAGTCACCGTCGACGCCGTTCCAGGCGTGCAGTTTCCGGGCGAGGTCGCCGAGGTGTCCCAGACGGCGAAAGAGGCCATCATGAGCGGAACCGGGATTCCGACCGGTGAGCGGGCGTTCCCGACCAAGATCGACATCACAGATGCAAAGAAAGCTCCCCTGCGTCCGGGCATGACCGCCAGTGTGAGGATCGTCACCGAGCGTATACCGAAGGCTATCAGCGTGCCGATCGAGTGCGTGTTCGACCAGGACGACCGGAAGATCGTGTACGTCGACAGGAAGGGCCACTTCAGCCAGACCGAAGTGGAACTCGGCCCCCAGAACGACGATGTGGTCGTGATCAGGCACGGCCTGAAACCGGGCGAGCGCATCGCGCTCCGCGATATTGGCGCCCGCGGCACTCGGATAACCTCTGCCAGCACGAAGAAAGGATCGTCCGAGCTTCCGCTCTAGCGCGGCGACGGCGGAGCGACGCACAGGACCCAGAGGTAAGACCACGTGAAGATCTGGTCAGCCATCCTCACCGGCATCAGCGAACTGCTTGGCCACAAGCTGCGTTCGCTGCTGACCATGCTGGGGGTTATTTTCGGCATCGCTTCTGTGATCGCCATGGTGTCCATCGGTGCCGGCGCGCGTCAGGAAGCGCTGGAGCAGATCAAGCTCATGGGCGTGAATGTCATACAGGTGAACCGCAAACCCCTCTCTGGCGACCTGGCTCGCGACGGCGAGAAAGACTCGCCCAACGGCCTCACCTACGGCGACGCGCTTGCCGTCAAGAAGTTGTACTCCGCCGCCCGCCTGGTGGTGCCGGTCTGCCGGGTTTTCGGTGACGCTCGCATGGTAGACAAGACAATCCCCTCCAAGATCTTCGGAACGATGGCCGACTACCCAGAGGTCTCCCGTTTCAGAGTGGCGGAAGGCAGGTTCCTGGACGCCCATGACGTCTCGGAGCGAGCGCCTGTGTGCGTCATCGGCTCGGATGTCAAGCGCGCCGCGTTCTTCCTCGACAACCCAGTGGGGAAGCCGCTGCGCATCGGCAGCCGGAACTTCCGGGTGATCGGGGTTATGCAGGAGCGATCGGCGCAGTCCGGCCGCAGCCGGTTCTCGCTGCGAGACATGAACCAGGACGTCTACATCCCGATCACGGTAGCGATGGATGAGTTCCAGATATACGTCGAGCAAGCGATCCCGATGGATATCGGTGGTTTCCGGACTATGCTCACCAAGATGACTCGCCGGCCGCCCACCGAGCTTCGCCCGGTCACGCAGGTCATCGTACAGGTCCCGGACGAGGACCAGACCTGGGAAGCGGCTCGTGTTGCCCGCCGCATACTCGATCGTCGCCACAAGACCATCCCGGATTACGAGATCATGATTCCGGCGGAGCTGCTGCGCCAGAGCCGCCAGACGCAGCGTATCTTCAACATCGTGATGGGCGCCATCGCGAGCATCTCACTTCTCGTCGGCGGCATCGGGATCATGAACATCATGCTCGCCACCGTCACCCAGCGCCAGCGAGAGATCGGCATCCGGCGGTGTGTCGGCGCCAGCCAGTCCGACATCGTGCGGCAGTTCCTGCTCGAGTGCCTGGTCATTACCAGCATCGGCGGCCTGGTGGGCATCGGGCTTGGGATCGAAATGGCGGATCTCATTTCGAAGTACGCGAACTGGCCCACGATCGTCTCTGGCCAGGCGGTGCTGCTCTCGCTCGTGGTGGCAACTGCGACCGGTCTGGTCTTCGGCCTCTACCCCGCTGTTCGCGCCGCCAGCATCCAGCCGATGGAGGCCCTGCGTTCCGGCTAGCAGGGCGGCGAGGGCCTCTCCCGCCTATCAGCAGAGGGGATCGCGCCTGGTCGAGGGAATCCAGAATGGCCGCGGCCAGTCGCCGCGCGCATCAAGCAGCCCAAAAGTAAGCAAGCGCCAAGAGCGCCCCATGGAGTGAGACCATGCTAGAGATCGGCCAGCAGGAAATCGACGCAGTCGCGCGAGTCATCAAGAGCGGGCATCTGTTTCGTTACGGCGACCCGAAAACGGGCCACTTCAACGAGTGCAATAAGTTCGAGAAAGAGCTCGCTGCGATGGTGGGCTGCGAGTACGCGCTGAGCGTCACCAGCGGCACCGCCGCGCTGATCTGCGCGCTGGTCGGATTGGGCGTCGGCCCCGGCGATGAGGTGATCCTGCCCGGCTATACCTTCATGGCGTCGGCTCTCGCTCCGCTGGCCATCGGGGCGATTCCCGTCATTGCCGAGATCGACGAATCACTCACCCTCGATCCAAAAGATGCCGAAGCGAAGATCACGCCGCGCACGAAGGTCATCATGCCGGTGCACATGTGCGGCCTTCCGGCGAATCTCGACGCGATCATGCGGGTGGCCCGGCGACACAAGGTGAAGATCGTCGAGGACGCCTGCCAGGCGGACGGCGGCTCCTACAAAGGCAAGCGCCTTGGGTCGATCGGCGATGTCGGCGCGTTCAGCTTCAACTTCTACAAGAACATCACCTGCGGCGAGGGCGGCGCCATCGTAACCGACGACAACGTAGTCTTCGAGCGAGCGCTGATCCACCACGACGGCGGCGCGCTCTTCAGGCCGCACGCCAAGGATATCGGCGTGCCCTTCTTCGCGGGCTGGAATTTCCGCCTCAACGAGATCCTCGGAGCTGTCCTCCGAGTGCAGCTCAAGCGTATCGACGGCCTGCTGAAGCGAACCCGTGCCGCCAAGCATCGCATCGTCGAAGGCCTCTCGGGCTCTCCGGGCCTCACATTCATCACGCACAATGATCTCGAGGGCGACTGCGGCACGACCGTCGGCTTCCTATTCGACAGTCAGTCGCGAATGCGGCGATTCCTGCAGGCGCTCGGAAAACAGAACGTTGGGGCCTGGTCGCCGATCGACAGCGGTCGGCACGTCTATACCAATTGGGAGCCGGTTATGGAGAAGCGCGGCTCGTACCATCCGGCGATCGACGCGTACCGGCGCACCGAGAACCGGGACGCCAACCACAACTACCGCGCCGACATGTGCCCCCGGACGCTGGACATCCTGAGCCGGACCGCCTTCATCAACACCTCCCCGCAGCAGAAGGCGGCCGACATACGCGGCGTCATCACAGCCTGCAAGAAGGCTGCGGACGCGGTCCGGTAGCGGTCACGATGGCTTGCCCGGGTACCGGGATCGAGGTGATCAACCAAGTAAGCACGGGACAGATCCGCTCCGTTCTTTTCGACTTCGACGGCACCCTCTCGCTCATCCGGGAGGGGTGGCAGCACGTCATGGTTCCGATGATGGTCGAGCTTCTGCTCGACACGCCGAAGCACGAGTCCGAGGTCGAGATACAGGCATGCGTCTCCGCGTATGTTGAGGAGCTGACGGGGAAACAGACGATCTACCAGATGCTTCGTCTGTGCGAGGAGATCCAGAAGCGCGGCGGCCTGCCGAAGGACCCGATCGAGTACAAGCGCGACTACCTCGCCCGACTCTGGGAGCGCATCAAGGCGAGAGTCGCCGATCTCGAATCCGGCGCCGCATCCCCTGACGGCTGGCTGGTGCCGGGAGCGCGGCCGCTGCTAGAGGCCCTCACGGCCCGCGGCGTCATCCTCTACCTCGCGAGCGGCACGGATCACGCGGATGTCCTCCGGGAGGCGGCGGCCCTCGGCGTCAGCCGGTACTTCGGCGAGCGCATCTACGGCGCGCTCGACCGGTACTGGGAGTTCTCGAAGGAGATTTTGATCGGCGAGATCATCCGGAATCACGGCCTCCACGGGCCGGAGTTCGCGGGGTTCGGTGACGGTTTCGTCGAGATCGGGAACACGAAGGCGGCGGGCGGGATCGCCATCGGCGTCGCCTCAGACGAAAAGCGCAAAGAAGGGATAAACGAGTGGAAGCGTCAACGCCTGATCCGCGCGGGCGCCGATCTGATCATCCCCGATTTCCGACAGCACGAGGCGCTGATGTCCTACCTCTGGGGCGCAGCCTCGTGATCCCGGCATCTGCATAAGCTAGGTGCCGCGCGACGGAGAATGATCCGATGCGCCACCGAGACAATGCTGGAAATGGAGCATAGTGCCCATGGAATGGTTCGACTGCAACGCAGAATTTGGCATCCCCACCAAGCCGCCGGGTCGCTTCGCTCCGACCCCGCACGAGCTGCTCGACGAAATGGACTTCTGTGGTGTTCAGGAGGCGCTCGTACGACACGCCGCCGCCCGCGACGAGTCCGCCCAGGCCGGCAACCGCCTCGTCTGCGAGGAGACCGCAGAGGCCCGCCGCCTCCATCCCGTTTGGGCCATCCTCCCCCCACAGACCGGTGAGATCGGAACCCTCGACGAGTGGTTCGCAGACATGAAGGCCCATCGTGTGAAAGCCCTCACCGCCTACTCGGACA
>JBEKKD010000324.1:0-7563 GCA_050010895.1 Armatimonadota bacterium | reverse complement strand
CACCCCGAGCGCGATGTTCTTCACATTCGAAAGGCACTGGATCTTGCGGGCGGACTCGCGCGCCCGCGCAAACACCGGAAATAACATCGCAGCCAGAATCGCAATAATCGCGATCACAACCAGCAGCTCTATAAGGGTAAAGCCTCGTCTGCTCCGCAGCTTCATAGCGAACCTCCTCCGGAGAGAATCTGTGCTACTGCTCCCACCAGCCGATGCTGTGCTCTTACCTCCTTTGGCCGCCCGCTCAAGTGCTGCCGAGGAGGCGTGTTACGGTCCCCTGTACCCACTATGCTACTCCCCCGAGGAGAATGGGGAACCCGCCGTGGGCCTCCAATACCTACCATTTCATGCGCAGATGGCAGGCGCCGCCGCGTCCGTCGGGAAGACCCCTTCGGTGCCTTCGAGTATGACGCGCTGCTATCCGGCTGCGTGTGCCCGCCGGTACTCGCGTGGGGACATCCCCATCGCCTGGGTGAAGGCGCGCGTGAAGTGCCAAGGGTACTGGTAGCCGACCCGCCGCGCGATCTCCTGCACCGGCAGGTCTGAGTGCGACAGGAGGCTTTCGGCGATCCCGAGACGAAGGGTCCTCAAGTGCTCCGAGAACGAGATCCCGAAGCTCTGCGAGAAGATCGGGCTCAGGTAGCTGGGACTATATCCCACCGCGGCCGCCACGTCCTCCAGCCGGATCGGTCGGTGGATGTTGGCGGAGCAGTAGAAGAGCGCCGCCTCCAGGGGATGGTTGCGGTTGAGGGCGGTGCTCATCGTCCGGGTGGCGTACTCGAAGCTGCCACTCGCTACCCGGCGCTGCAGCAACAGCCCCAGGTACTGCACCAGGTGCCCCGCCGCCTCCGCCCATCCCGCCCGGCGATGCGCCAGCTCCACTCCCACCAGCCGCGCCGCCTCCTCTACGGGCTCCGACCCCACCAGCCGCAGACGCGAACTGAGCACGTTGTCCCGCGTGTGAGGGAGATACAGCGTCTGGAAGAGGTCCGCCGTCGTGTCCTGGGCCATGAAACAGAAGACCAGATAGGGATCATCGGGGGAGGCCGGCAACTCCTCATGCTCGACCCCCGGGTCCACCAGCAGCAGCTTCCCAGGCGTCAGCTCGAACGTCTCGGCCGGCGTTTCCAGCCGCGCCCGCCCCTCCACCACCAGGAAGAACTCGCAGCAGTCCGAGGTGTGCCTCGTGACCGTCACCGCCCGCCTCGCGCGATGGCCGCAGGTGGCGCCGGAAGCGGCGTGCAGGTAGCCGTCCTCACCGCGCTTGGCCAGGAAGTCGCGGATGCGATCTCCGAAGGGCCGCCAGGAAGCGCCGTCGATGCTCATGGAATGCTCCGCCCGGAGGGCCTCCATCCCCTGTAAGGAGGTGTTCGCTCTGCCCATGGCACACCCTTTACGGACGTTCGCCCAACAGAGTAACACTGGGCGAACGTCTTCTTTCAGATATTCGCTGGTCTTCC
This sequence comes from Armatimonadota bacterium, assembly GCA_050010895.1. Lineage (GTDB taxonomy): Bacteria > Armatimonadota > Hebobacteria > Hebobacterales > Hebobacteraceae > JBEKKD01. Next base: position 6,103 of record JBEKKD010000324.1, on the reverse strand, counting down.
GATGACTTTCGCCCTTACTTCTTTGGGCGAGAGTCACTACGGACGTTCGCCCAACAAAGTAACATCGGGCGAACGTCTTCTTTCAGATATTCGCTGGTCTTCTGACGACTTTCGCCCTTACTTCTTTGGGCGAAAGTCATTGGACTGCCCCCAGGAGTTGTCTGATGCGCCTCAGAACTGACCATATGATCGTTTTCTGGCTGCTGCTCGCGCTGGTGGTGGCGCTGCCCTGCTGGGCCGTCACTGTCACCACCAGCCCTTCCGGGACGATCGAGATCTGCGAGGGTCGGGACCTGAACGCCGCCCTCTCCGCCGTTGTCTACGATCGCGATTGGGACGGCTCCATCCAGACGGAAGCCCGCGACCAGGAGGTGCCTCCGGTTAGCGCCACCCAGCGCTCCCTCGAGGGCACCTTCGGCCGCTGGGGCCCACAGCTATCGTTCCGCGAAGTGCTGGCGACGAAGGGCGAGCGCGAACTTGAGGTGCGCTACGACCTGACGGCCCGCGCCTCCGAGCGAGTGAACGGCGTCTGCGTGTCCATCTCCCTGCCCCGCGCCCGGTACGCGGGCACCAAGGTAGCGGCCTATGCCGCCGATGGCGCCCAGCTGCAGTCCGCCGACCTCTCTCTCGCGCTCAAGGAGACCTTCCCCCTCTCTGCCCGTGAGGTCGCCCGGCACCTCCCATGCCTTCACGCTGCTATTCGCCGAGCCCCTCAGCGTGGGCATACAGGACAACCTGACCTGGGGAGGCAATGACTACGAGCTTCGGCTCAACGCCTTGCCCGCCGGCGAAGGCCGGGACATCGCCGCAGGAGAGACGTTCGCGCTGTCCTTCGCGATCGCCTTCCCCACCCCCGCCACCTTCGCCCTCGACCCGGCGATGAACGTCTCCCGTACTGACACCCATGATTGGATTCCGTATTCGCTTCCTTGGAACAGGGCCACGGTCGATATCGGCTGGCTCAACGAGAAGCCGGCCGGTCGCCACGGCTTCCTCACCGCGCGGGATGGCCACTTTGTCTTCGAGGACGGGATGCCGGTCCGCTTCTGGGGAGCAAACGTGTCCGCCTCTGCCTGCTTCCCCACCCACGAGCAGGCAGAGGGCATGGCCGCACGTATGGCCGGAATGGGCATCAACCTGGTGCGCCTGACTCACCTGGACGCCTTCTGGTGCCCCACCCACCTCTTCAGTCACGAGTATGGGGACACGCAGCACTACGACCCGGAGATGTTCGACCGTCTCGACTACCTCCTCTTCTCGCTCAAGCAGCAGGGCATCTACGTCTACCTGGACAACTTGGTGAGCCGGCGCTTCACTGCGGAAGACGGCGTGGCCAGCGCGGAGATCCTCCCCCAGGCCGCCCGCCCCTACGCGCTCTTCGATCCCACCCTCATCGCCCTGGAGAAGAAGTACGTCCACGACCTGTGGACCCACGTGAACCCGTATACCGGCCTCGCCTACAAGGACGACCCGGTGATCGCCATCACCGACCTGGTCAACGAGAACGACCTCAACTCCGGCGGTGTGACCGTCGAGCCGTACGCCAGCAACTTCGAGGCCCAGTGGCGGGAGTGGGCGGCCGCGCACCACGTGAACCCGAGTCAACCTGTGAGCAGCCCACTCGAACGCGGGCCGGATGCCCTCCGCTTCATCGATTGGCTGCAGCGGGGCTTCTACGCGGACATGCATCAGTACCTACGCGACCTCGGGGTGCGCGTCCCCATCACCGGTGACGCCTGGCTGAGCGCCGCGCCCAACTATCCCTCGCAGGTGACCATGGATTTCCTGGATGCGCACGCCTACTGGGACGGTGCGGGCGACTCCTTCAGATGCCGCAATGTCTCCGAACTCGCAGGCAATCCGCGGGAAGTGGGCCTCACCCTGGCGGAGCTGGCGATGAGCAAGGTGGAAGGCAAGCCAATGGTGGTCTCGGAGTGGGGTCATCCCTGGCCCAACGAGTACCGCCTGGAGGGATCCCTGTGGAAGGCCGCGGTGGGATCGCTCCAGGGGTGGGACGCGTTGCTCGCCTTCGAGTACGCCGGCACCGGTGACCTCGCGGCCGACTATCTCGCGGGCCCGCTCGACATCTGCAACGACCCCGATGTGGCCGGCCTTTTCCCGGCCGCCGCGCTCCTCTTCCGTCGCGGCGATGTGCGCCAGTCGCCCCAGACGACCTGGATCCACTGGGCGGAGGCCGACATCTTCCACAAGCCACCCTATGGCGTCTTCTCTGGCCAACCCGCCTATCGCGCGCTGGTCGAGGCGACGACCCTGGCGACGACCCTGGCCGCGCCCACCGATGGGAAGAGGGCCCTCTCGCCCTTCGCCTCTCCCCCCACCGCAGGCAGAACCTTCACTCACTCTGACACCGGCGAGTTCGGCCGCGACTGGCAGGCCGGCGTGGCGGTCGTCGATACCCCGCGCTCACAAGGCGCCTTCGGACGACTGCCGCGCGCCGGCACGCTGAAGATGCGTGATGTCTCGCTGCGCGTGGAGACGCCCTTTGCCGCGGTGATGGTCACCTCCCTGGACGGGGCGGCGGTGCGCGACTCACGCCACCTGTTGGTGACCGCGGTGGGCCGGGCGGAGAACACCGGACAGGTGTTCAACTTGACGCGCACGGAGCTGAAGCAGACCGGCTCGGGCCCGATCCTGATCGAGCCGGTGTCGGGCCAGGTGACGCTCCGCAGCAGCCAGCGGGCCTTCGCTGTGTACGCGCGCGGTGCCGATGGTAGCAGCACCCCGCTCGGGGAACGCCGTGCGGTGTCAGGCCAGATTCAGCTCGAACTGGCCCCGGCGGCGCGTACCATCTACTACGAACTCGAGGCGGTCGGCGCGGCCCCATGACCCCCGCGTGGGGCGATGAACGGCGCGCCAGAGGGAGTGCCGCTATCGCCAGGCCAGAGACGGCTCGGAGAGGGCACCGGCCGGAACGCGCCGACGTCTCGGCGACGCCCCCGGCCCTGATTCGGGGGCGCCTCCTGCTCGTGATCGCGCTCGTGCTCCCCGCGGGCGTCTTCCTCGCTGTCTGGAGCGAATGGCACGCGTGGGCGATCGGTCCGATCGACTCCCTCTTCGGCCCCGCGGTGGCGGCACTCGCGCTCATGACCGCGGTCAACGTCTGGCTGAAGCGCCGCGGCAGCCGGTGGTCCTTCACTGCCGCCGAGGTGATCGCCTTCTACGTCGCTGTGGCCACAGGCGTCGGCATGATAGCCCATATTCTCGAATGGGGCGCTCTGGCCCCGATGATCGCCTACCCGATCGGGCAGGCCAACCCCGCCAACAGATGGTCCGAACTCGTGTGGCCCTACCTGCCGACCTGGCTGACGGTCACCGACGGCGAGGCGGTCCGCGGCTACTTCCTTGGCAACTCGAGCCCCTACCGGGCCAGGATCGTGCTCGCCTGGCTCCGTCCTGCGCTGTGGTGGACGCTGTGGACGACCGTGCTGCTCTGGGTCACGCTCTGCCTGAGTGTGATCGTGCGGCGGCGCTGGTCGCAGGAGGAGAAGCTCCCCTTCCCGATCACCGAGCTGCCCCTTCGCATGGCCGACCCTGTGGGGGCACTCTTTCGAAGCCCGTTGTGGTGGGTGGGAATCGCGGCCTCGGTCGCGATCGGCGTCCTGCGCATGTTGGGCGAGCTATTCCCGAATGTCCCCACGATTCCGTTCGCGGCCGACCTGCGGCCCGTTCTTAACAATAACCCTCCCTGGGATGCTATGCGCGGCAGCGAGCTCTGGTGGGGTCCCTGGGCGATCGCGCTCCCCTATCTCATGCCAACCGACCTGACATTATCGTTGATCGTGTTCAACCTGCTCTGGCGCGCCGAGTACGTGCTATCCCGGATGGGGGGCTGGACGACCAGCAGCTACGCCGGGTTCCCCTACGGCGATGAACAGACGCTCGGCGCCTTTCTCACCCTCATTCTGATCGTGTTCTGGCTCGACCGGCGCTACCTTGCACAGGTTCTGAGGAAGGCATTCGGGCTCCGTTCGCTGGCCGATGACAGCGACGAAGCCTTCGGTTACCGAACCGCGGTCTTCGGCGCGATCGGCGGCTTCGCGTTCCTCTGGTGGTTCCTCGCTCATGCCGGCGTGCGCAGCCTGCTGTCATTCCCGCTCCTCGTCTCGTATTTCCTCATCATGCTGGTCGTCTGCCGCCTGCGGGCACAGGTCGGGCCGCCAAGCATGGACATCCAGGCCACGCCCGAGCTTTTCCTCAGCTCCGTGTCCGGCACCCGGTTCGTCGGCGCTCGCGGCCTGGGCGCGATGGCTCTCCTGCGTCCGTTCCTTCAGACTCCGTCCACCAATCCCGCCCCCGTCCAACTCGAAGCCTTGCGGATGGCCGAGAAAAGCGGCATCGCACCGCGGCGGCTCGCCTTGGTCCTGATCGCCGTCGTTCCGCTAGCGATGCTCTGCTACTTCTGGGCCAATCTGCACCTCGGGTACTCGATGGGGATGATGTCGGCGAAGACCTGCTCCGGCGTGCCGCTCTTCGGCTCGTGGACGATGGAAAGGATGCAGGCCGCGCTCAACAGCCCAAGTGGCACGAGTTGGAGCGCGCTCCAGGCGATGGGGTTTGGGTCGGCCGTGACCATCGCCCTGATGGCCGTCAAGCTGCGTTTCCCCGCATTCCCGCTCCACCCCATCGGCTTCCCCCTGGCATTCACATGGCGGACTGACGCCATGCTGCCTGGGCTGGTGATATCGTGGACGGTCAAGACCCTTCTGCTGCGCTACGGGGGGCTTCGTGCTCACCGCCGTGCCCTCCCGCTGTTCCTGGGCATCATCGTAGGGAGTGGTGTGACGCTCGTCATCACTCAGATCATCCGGAATCTCCTCGGCGTCGAAGGGATGGTCGAGTAGGCAGTCTGCCGCCGTCCTCCACAGAAAGGCAGGTCCCCCATTGAGGAGAGAACACACGGTCGGGTTCGGCGACTACGCCGGGGTCCCCGTTGCTGGTGCCGTGCAGTTGTCACTGGTCAGCTGTCTGCGAGACCAGGTGGTCCTAAGCGCCGTAAGCCGCCTGGCGCTGCTCTCCCGCCGCATTGCTGGGCCGGTACCAGCGGCCTTGAAGCTGGTACTCCCGGGCGGGCGTCTCGATTGTTGAGAGCGTTCGAAGCCCCCCGGGGATTCGAACCCGCGATTGTGCATTGGGGAAGCTGTGCCCTGTTCGCTAGGGCATCCGCGCGGACGGCGATAGAGTTCGCGACTGCTGAGTCCTCACCACTTGTACCCTTCTTCGAAATTCGCTCTTTCTCCGGTCTCGTCCGACGCAGAGAGAGTTTCGATGACCGTAACACTCCCTCCACCATGGTCCCGTCTGGAACCATCTCTTGGTGCTTTCAATCCTCCTCGCTGTAGCCACAGTGCGCTCGTGTGGGCATTGGGTGCATCTGGCCGCCCTGATACCTGTGGACGGCTTTCCGCGTGCCAGCTTCCATTCTCGCCTCGAAACCGCCTTTTGGGCCCGATTTCTCTCTGGTTTCTACCGACTTCGGCCTCTCAACCTCGCCAACAGAGAATGTCACGAACGAAGGCTGCGAAGACCGTTCAAGGGTAGACCGAGGGTATACCAAAAACGGCGTTTTCTGCAAAAACGCGCGGGCTGTGACCCTCCTTTTGAGGAGCCGAATCGCCTGAGAGGAACCGCAGTGGGGGTAGAAGGGCAATTCGTCATTGGCTGGCACGGCCTGAACCGGTATACCACCCGTGTACTTTCGGTAGACCGGGGCTATACCGACGGTAGTCCGGCCGGGCAAAACGGTAGACCGTTCGGTGTACCAAAGGGCCCCGATTGCCCTCGGGCACCGGTTGCTGGTATACCGTGGCCAGTGCCGGGTGTGGCCCTGCCATTCGGGTCTGGAGTTGATGCCCACCCCGCTAACCCGATGCGACCAAAGGTAGCAATAAGGTAGGAGATTTCGGCCAGATTTTCGCGATCTCTGAGGCTTGACCGATAGGGCGGAAACGGCGCAGAATGCCACAGGTGTCATCTTGAAGGCAGATTGCCCTTCTTGGCAGGGAAACGGCGAAACGGCGGTGAACCTGCTGGTAGGTGGTTTCGTTCGTAATTCTCTTGCGCTTCCGCGCGCCGATAGCGCGTT
>JBEKKD010000323.1:0-5464 GCA_050010895.1 Armatimonadota bacterium | reverse complement strand
GCCGCCGAGGTGGAACCTCAGCCCTCGCCCGACGTCTTTCGTCGCCACCAGGTAACTTGTTGCCGGAAACCCGGACCCGAGCTCCATAACCCCGACAGCGAACGCAGGCCGCCGGCCTTTCGCTGGGCAGGCGAGCCACTTCGCATTGAGCAGGACATCATTCGAAGAGCCGGCCGAGTACAGGTCAGCCCCGAGCTCGAGCCGCGAATAGGGTGCGTACTCGAGCAGTACGAAGCTTTCAGCCGCCGGACCGAACAAGCGTGGAGCCCCGTCATTCTCGAACTCGACTCGCAGGCTGCCTACGTCCAACAGATCAGCCGTGGGGATGATGTTTGACGACGTTGGGAAGCCCCAGGCGACCGTCGACGCCGTCAACAGCGCGAGGACGGCCATCAATACCACTCCCGTTTCCATTGGCGGCAGCTTCATCGGGGCCATTTGCTCTCAGTCCGAGGTCCAGCACCGCTCTCTCACTTCGCGGGCACGTTTCTCTCGTTCCATATCCCGTCCACGCCCTCACAGTGGGCTCGTGGCAGATCCGGCCGAGATCCACGTCATGGGAGTGGGCGCCGCGCTGATCGGGGATGTCGGCGGCACGCCCACTGCGCCGTCTACCCGGGCTCTCGTTCCCCTCGGAAAGAAAATCCCGTCCTCTCGGTTCTGTGAAGGGAGGATGATAGCCCCGGAGCGCCGACCGGCCCAAGGCCAGAACGCTGCCGCAGCGCCCCAGCGTGTCCTAGATGGACCGCACCACACTTTGGTGGGATCTGCCCGCGCACAGGTGGCATGCCCCAACAGCGAAACTAGCGCGCTGGGTCTGCCCGCTAATCCAGGAAGAGCGTTTCCAGGAGCTGCTCTACCATGTCGGGATCGAAGGGCTTCGCTAGGCAGAGACTCGCGCCGGCCGATAGGGCATCACTCACCCGTTCGTCAGCGGCCGAGGCGGTTATCATGACGAACTCGGCTTTCGGCAGAAGGGGGCGCATCGCCTTGAGTGCCTCGATGCCGTCCAGGTCGGGCATTCTGATATCAAGCATAACCAGATCGAACTGCTGACCGCCGGCCGCGGACAGGCCGGCTCGGGGCGCAGTGTGGGTCGTGACCTGGTGGCCCTGCTTTGTCAGTATACTGCCAAGCAACGTGCAGATGATCTGGTCGTCATCGACCACCAGAACTCTCAGGGAACGCATATCGCGAAGCTCCCTCCCGGTACAGACTCAGCCATTTCGACATCCGTTCTCGATTGCTGCACCGTCTGGAATTGCCACACCTAAGCAGGAGAGTACTGCGGCGCCGTGGGCGGCCTGGCTGCCACGGCAGCCGCGAGTACCTCCTTCCACATCACTGGCTGCACTGTGAGGTCGAGAACGCGGGATCTCCACCGTCCGGCGCGCGAGCACAGCGGAATGTCCCATGATGCTTGCCCCGCCAGGCGGCGGCTTGGCCCCTGCTGGCTGCGCGGCCAAGAGACGCGATGAGGGCGCCGAGAGGACGACACCCATCTTCCACTCGCCGGCCGGTACCGCCGCCATTCCGATGCCGCGGCCGGGCGCGCCTCTCTCGAGAGCCTCGATTTGTGGGCGGGCAGTAGATGACGAGCGGCGATGTGGCATATCTTCAGTAGAGCGGATCGCGCCGTGTGGCACGCTGGCCTCAGTGACTGGTGGACTGGGCCCAGCGTGGGCGAGAGGGAGATCCTATTGCGAGGGGAGGATGTCATGGGAGAGCAGACCACGCCGACTGTGTTGATCGTCGAGGACGATTCTACCACCCAGGAGCTGTATCGGGCGCACCTTCACGGCCGTGGGTACAATGTACGAACTGCAGCCGATGGCGAGTAGGCGCTGCAGGAGATCAAGTCGTCTCGTCCAGACGTCGTCCTGCTCGACATGATGCTGCCCAGGATGAGCGGCTTCGACGTGCTTGCTCGCATGAAGAGCGACCCCGAGGCGGCCAAGATCCCGGTGATCGTGCTCAGCAATCGAGACGAACCTGGAGATGTGGAGCGCGGGCTGGCCCTGGGAGCCACTGACTACCTGATCAAGGTGACGGCTTCCCCCAAGCAGGTGTTGGACAAGATCACCCAGGCACTCGCCTCTCAGGCCTGGGGAGCCGCTCCCATCTTCCTCAGCATAGACAGAGCCAAATCTGAAACAAGCCGGCTGGCCAAGGCCGCCGGACTCTCGCCTGACGTGAGCTGTCGATCGTGCGGCCACCCTCTGAGACTGATGCTGCGCCCTCAGCCCTTCCACCCTGGCTGCTTTACGGCGGTCCTCGTATGCCTTGACTGCGCTGGAGACCACTAGCCGGCGGAGGTGACTGATCGGCCCGCCGTGGTCGCGCCCCGATGAGGGAGCAGCCGACCTCCGTGCCATAGTGTCGGATGAGCTGGCGACGGCGCGTGAGGAGACGGCGCGCTTCCTACTGAGCTGGAATGTCTACCGGCCGGCCGGTCCATTCCGCGGCGACCGCGCGGCAGGTCACCCGCCACGCGATGATAGCGAAAACCGCCACGAGCCCGACACTGGCGGCGATGGCGATCGACGCATTCGTCGTTGTGGTGGGCTCCGCCCATGTCGTCAACAAGAGACCCATGCTCGAGAGCGGGCTCAGCGCCAGGACGTGGCTGGCCATGGTGTCCCTGCCGCTCGAGACCGCTGAGATCAGCAGGCCAAGGATGAGCGGCAGCACCCAGCACACGAACATAAGCAGCATGAGGTAGGAAGTGCTGTTCCGGCGGAACGCCAGGTCGAACGACTGCTTGGCCAGCCCCCAGAACAGGACCGCACAGGCTCCGATCAGGGCGACCACCGACGTGCCGGGCATCGACCACGGCGTGTAGCGGGAGAGGGCGGAGGCGGCGGCCCCCGCGCCTACGAAGACGAGCGCTAGCACTGCCACCGCGGTCAGGTTCGCGGCATGGTCTCCCCACGACGAGACGCGGGAGAATCCAAGCTTCCGGGCATGGCGAATACCCCTGGCGAGGGCGCCGGCGTTCGGCGTCACCAGAGCCGCCAGCAGCGCGCCGAACGTGAGCAGGCCGTACATCAACGTGGGAATGCCGAGTTCAGCCGATGAGTCGTGCAGCCCCGCGGGGATGTCGAGCCGGCCAGATCGGGCATCGGCCACCAGCAAGAGCGCGACGACGAGGTAGAACATGACCGCATCGGCCTTCGACAGCGGATAAGCCAGCTCGTGGCGCATCTTGCGCGCGGCCGCCAGGAGCAGGAAGACGAGAACCGGCACCTGATGCAGCAGCGAGACCAGGAACGCGGAGACCGGGTACCCGAGAATCGTGGTGCTGATCGGGACAGGGCCCTTCGGGTCGCTGAAGACCGACAGCACTGTGGGCACGATGGTGAGGCACCCAGCTATCTGTAACACCCAGCCCAGGTTGAGCACCACGACGATCAACACCACGACCATCATGCTGCTCGTCCGCCGGGGGAGCGCCAGTCCGGCGAGGATGGCGATGGTGTAGTAGAGCAGCGATACCACGATCAGGTCCGTCAGGACCGCGAGCCAGCCGAGGATGCTGTAGCCGGCCCCTACGGCCAGGAGCAGCGAGAACGGCAGCGTGCAGGCGAAGAGGACGTACTCGCGGATCGGCGCCCCGAGCAGGAACCCGAGGGTTATCGCCGCCGGCTGCTGGGGCGAGATGCGGTGGAAATCGAGCATCCCGCTCTCCCTGGCGTTCGAGACCGCTGTAGCCACCGCCGCGGCCCCCACCAGGAACAGAATCAGGGCCTGAAGGACGGTGATCGACGTCACCGCTGAGCGGTCGCGACCGCTGACGATCCCGGCCCAGGAGATGCAGATACAGAGCGCGATCACGATCACGATGAGTGGGATCAGGTGCTGCAGACGCAACCGGGAGCGAACGTGCTTCACCAGAACCGGGTTCTCCAACACGAGATCTCTGAACATCATGACACCTCCCTGGCGCCGACCTTGAGGAAGACCTCCTCCAGGTCCTCTTTCTTGCGGCCGAATGAAGCGACGCGAACGCCGGCCGTCACCAACGCGGTCAGCAGATCGCTGAGTTCGTCCTGGTCCCCATCAAACGCGAACACGAAGGCGGCGTCCTCGCGGCGGATAGACCGAACGCTCGCATGAGCCGCAAGCACGTGCTCGCACCTCGCCTCTCCCGAGAGCGGCTCAACCCATGCTTCCATTCTCCCGAGCACCTGCGAGGCGACCTCGTCCACGCGTCCGGTCACGACCATGCGGCCCTTCTCCATGATCCCGACGGACGTGCAGAACTCGGACATTTCCGCAAGCACATGAGAGGAGATGAGCACCGTCTTTCCCTCGGCGCCTAACCGGCGCAGGGTGTTCTTCAGCAGCGCGCGGCCGTACGGGTCGAGCCAAGCGGCCGGCTCGTCCAGGAGGATGATTCGCGGCTCCGGCATGAGCGTCTTGGCGATGATCAACCGCTGCCGCATGCCGCGGGAGAGGCTGTTGGTCATGGCGTTGCGTTTCTCGGTCAGATCGACCAGCTCCAGGTGCTTGTCGATGGCATCGCTGCGAGCGCTGGCCGGGATCATGTAGCTGGCTGCGAACAGGTCGAGGAATTCCCAGACTGTCAGGTCCTCATAGATCGGAGCGTAGTCCGGCATGAACCCGACTAACCGGACCGCCTCCTCCCGGTGGGTGCTGAGGTCGATGCCGTTGAGGAAGATCTCGCCGTACGTCGGCTCGAGCAGGCCCACCAGAGATCGGAGGGTCGTGGTCTTACCCGCGCCATTCGGCCCGACGAGGCCGTAGACCTCGCCGGAACCGATCTCGAGCGAGACGTCGCGCACGGCGCACACGTCATCATAATCGACCCGCACATCGCGAACGTGTATCATGCGCTCTCCTTCTTCCGGGCGGCCGGACCAGAGGTGGCTGGCGCCGCGCCTCTGCCTGGGTCAATGGCCGCCGTTCTCTACTACGGGTGCCGCGGCCGGAAAGTTTCGGAAGGGGAGGAGGTTCCATCGGCTGCCGGCCGGCCGCCCCGCGGACGACGCGCTGCTGGGCTATCTCGCCGGCCGGGAGGACGCTGGGCCGGCGCTCCTCTTGAGCCGCCAGAGCGGTGTCCCAACGTTACGTGGCAATCATGCCCGGCCCTGTCCCTCGAATGTCGCCGCGGCCCGCTTCATCCGCTCCGTCGTGTCCACTCCGAACGGACACCGGGCCCGACACTCGCCGCACGCGATGCAGGCCGAAGCCGGCGCCCCCGGCAGCGCCAGGTACTGAGACCGCAGGTCGGCAGTGACCCCATGGACCGACAGATCCAGCAGCCGCATGGTCTGCCCGATGGCGATCCCCTGCGCGCAAGGCGTGCAGTGGTTGCAGTACGTGCACGCGCCGTCCGCGTTCCAGCCGGCGTCGGAGATCAGCGCGCTGTAGTCCCTTTCCGACTCGCTGGCCACGAAGTAGTGCAATGCCGCGTCCAGTTCTTCGACGTTCTTCAGTCCCG
>JBEKKD010000322.1:0-5466 GCA_050010895.1 Armatimonadota bacterium | reverse complement strand
AGTGGTGCAGCAGCCGGCCGAGGGTGATGGTGGCGATGATCACATTGCCGGAGATCGCGATGGGTCAGTGCAGTTGTATCGCGCCCCTCCCGTATGGTTGGCCTGCGACGCGGGTAGGCTTCCAGCGGTGCCGCTCAGCTCCATAACGGGTGCTATGGTCCCAGTCACAGTGCCGGCCCCAACACAGCAGCCGCGCCATGGCGGCGATCACCGGCAGCCGCAACCAGCCCAACCCCAGTTCAGCATCCTCGCCCATCCTCGGCGCCTCCCGGATCAGGGGTGTCAGCAGTCGCCGGGAATAACACGATCGGGGCTGCGGGAGCGTCCTGGAACCCAGATGGGTTTCTGGACACTGCGACAGCCATAACAAAACAAATATTCGCATTGGCTGTATGCGCACGACAGGATACTGAGGACTGGCCTCCAACTAGACCGCATACCAACAACAGGAGAACGTGAAATGGGAGACTGCGAGAAGGAAAAGAAGCAGACCTGCGAGACTGAGAAGAAAGAGGTCTGCGAAACCGAGAAGAAGCAGAGCTGCGAAACCGAGAAGAAGGAAACCTGCAAGCCCAAGGGCTCCTGCTCCAAGTAGTATCCTCCCGCTCCGAGGCGATGGTGTCGTGAGAGGCGGCCGCCATAGAGGCGAGTTCGGCCCGGGTATCAATCGCCTTTGCAGAATTCTGCAGAGGCGATTCGCCTCTCACCCCGAGTTCTGCCCTGCGCAGATTCTTCTTCGCCGTCTCCGGCCGTCCTATGGAGACAGCACGGGCGAGGGCGGTCATCTTCAGTGTGGGAAGAGGCGGCCGAGTACCCGTGCCAACACAATGCCGCGGTGGCGCGATCCATGGAGGAAGGGCCGCTGTCCGAGGCCTTATCGCCCTTCTTGGTAGTGTTCGGCTTCTTTCGTACAGCGGCCGCACACGGGCCGTGTTAATCCTGCTGTGCGAAGCACTCACAGGGCCGGACGGCGAGCCACAGCTGTGGCGTTAGCGCTGAGCGTGACAGTCACAAGACGGAGGTGATGGTATGCTGAAGCCACTTGGAGACCACATCGTGGTGAGGCCTGGCCCCGAGGAAGAGGTGAGCGGACTACGCCCGCGGCTGCACCATCTGTTGGCCAGGGTGGGTGTCCGCGAGGTCGCTCTGGCAACAGCAAGAGACAAGCCAAGTCGCCAGTGTCCGCACTTGGCTTGCCCGAATGCGAGAACGAGCGGAAGAGCGAGAGAGAGGAGGCGATCCATGATACGCCATCTCAGTAGAGCAGGAGTGTTGCTGGGGGTGCTGCTGCTGACCATCACTTCAGGTATGGCAGCGATACAGGTCGAGGTGGATGGGCGCCCGCTGTCCTTCAGGGTGCCGCCGACGCGTGTAAGCGGCAGAACGATGGTGCCGCTGCGCGGGATCTTCGAGTCTTTGAGGGCGCAGGTGAACTGGAACGCCAACACGAGCACGATCACCGCGATCAAGGGCGCCACCGACGTGCGACTCAGCATTGGCGATCCTCGCGCGACGGTGAATGGACAGACCGTACTCCTTGATGCCCCGGCCATGATCCTGAACGGGTCAACGATGGTGCCGTTGCGATTCGTCGGCGAGGCGCTCGGGGCCGACGTCAAGTGGTTTGAGGCCACACAGACGGTTTCCATCACCACCGGAGTTGCCGTCCTGCCTGAGGACGCGACGAGGCCGGCCGGGCTTGGCCAGGTGGCCGCGCAGGGGCAGATCCAGTTCTCTGGCGTGCGCCCGTTTGTCTATGACAATCAAGCGTATGTGCCCGTCAAGTCCACGTGCGATTACCTCGGCGCGGGGTTCACGTGGGATCCCGATGCCAACAGCGCGACGGTTGTCTACCGCAACCGCAACCTGACCCTAGTCGTCGGCACTACCTCGGCTTACTACAATGATGAGCCGGTTGCCCTGACGGCGCCGGTGGTCGTGGTGCGTGACCAGCTCTATTGCCCCGCGACGGCGTTTGACCGCTACCTCGGTGTGCCCATGCGCTGGGAGCCGCAGCGTCACCGAGCGTCATTCCAGGGCCGGCCGGGGTGGGGGTACTACGATGTGGATCCGCGTACTCCCTCCTACGCACTCGGGGTATTCGTAAGCTACGGCTATGTGCCGGCCTACGCCCCCACGCCTTTCGTCTACGGCGGAGCGACCTACCTGCCGTTGCGCAGCGTGGCCGATGTGATTGGGGCGGCACTGCTCTTTGACCTCCTCAGCGACCGCTGTGTAGTGACGTACGGCGGCGTGCAGACGGTGCTGTTCATCGGCAGCCCCAGCGCCTACTACGGGGATCGGGGCGTCGCCTTGACGGCCGCACCGATCGTGTGCAACAACGTGGTGTATGTGCCGGAACAACTGGTGGCAGACCAGTGGCGAGTTCCCGTCCAGCACGAGGGGGGAAGGTTCCGGCTGCAAGGCGACCGGGGCTGGCATGACTTCACCGTCCGTCCCGCGCCTCCGGCCACGATCTACCGTTCGATGGCTGCGGCCCCGCTGTTGCGGTCCGCCGCGGCCGGGTTGCGCTCCGTGGGCATGACCAGACCGATGGCCCCGGGTCTGGTATCCCGGGCCGGCCGCGTACCGACGACAGGGCGACCGGGAACTCTCGGCCGTACCAGCGGCGGACCCGCGACTGGGTTCCCGGCCTTGGCCGCCACACGCCCGCGTGGAGGTGCAGTGGCCGCTCCCCAGCGTGGACCCGCCAGGCCTCAGGGAGGTGCAGTGGCGGCTCCCCAGCGTGGACCTGCCAGGCCTCAGGGAGGCACAGTGGCGGCTCCGCAACGTGGACCTGGCCGGGCTAAGGGCGGTGCGGCTGCGGCTCCGCGGCGTGGATCTGGAAAGGCTCAGGGGGGTACGGCTGCGGCTCCGCGGCGTGGATCTGGAAAGGCTCAGGGGGGTACGGCTGCGGCTCCGCGGCGTGGATCTGGAAAGGCTCAGGGTAGCAGTCCGCAAGGGAAGGGCGGGAAAGGTGGACAGCCGAAGGAGAGAGGGGACCAAGGTCACAGCGGAGGTTAGATCAGATTGCGCTACGAGGGGTAAGGCGAAACGTGAGGCGAGGGATACGACCCTCGCCTCACGCGTTGCGCGCCCGACGAGCGCTCGTTCTCAACGGTGAGAGTCCTGCCCCATCGGCTGAGCGATGCAGAGGGTGTCCTGGCGATTCCGGGTACGTGTGTCGAGGGCCCGTAGGACCGTTCCGGGCGGGTGCTGGGCTTGCCTCGGCTGACTCCCTTCAGTATCATCTGGGACCGGTAGGCGGCGCCTTCCGGTGCCGCCTGAATGCCCAACTGCTAGTACGCGTGGTGACCGTTGCGAACGGCCGCCCGCACCCCCGACTCCGGCTACCTCCTCGACTGGAGTCACTGCCCGGGGTTTCGCCGCGTGTGGGGGATGAACGCGCTCGCCGAGCAGAAGCCACGGCAGCATCAAGGGGACAAGCCTCGCTCAGCCGCGTTGGGGTCTGTGTTCCGTATCCCGACTGCTGGCGAATACGGGCGACCCAATGCTCAGCAGCAGACGGGTGAAGCGGGGAGTGCACAGGCCGGAACCTACGGCTGAACCCACGGGCTGAAGGTCATCATGTATCGGTGAGTATGGCAGCCGAGGGGTCAAGCCACCCTTTGCCGGAGACATCAGGAATGCTGCTGCCCTCTCCTGAACCGGACATGCCCAGCAGCCACTTCGCTGACGCCACCACTACCGAGACCTTGACGGGCTTGGTCAGGTAGACATTGGGCCCTTCCCTGATGCCGTCCACGTAATCCGACCATTCACCGCGGCCGGTCAGCAGCATCACTGGCAGGTGCCTGGTTTCCGGGTTCTGCCTCAGCGCCCGCAGGGTCTGTAGCCCGTCCATGACCGGCATGGCCACGTCCAGTATCAGCAAGTCCGGATGGGCGAAGGCCACAGCCAAGAGACACTCGGCTCCATTCTCCGCCGTGAGCACCGAGAATCCCGCCATCTCCAGCCCGGTGCGCACCAACTCCAGCGTTGGCGAGTAGTCGTCTACCACCAATACGCGCTTTGCCATCCACACAGACCCTTCCGACACTGCACTGCGCAGAACCCGGCCGACACGCAGCCGAGTCCCACAGGCCAGGAGCGGCCACGGGCCCCTACGATACTTCCTATTCCGTGATTCTTCTGGATTCCGGCATTCGCCGCCTTGCGACAGGAGCTGGACCCACTTCGCCGGGCCGATCGTGCCCAACGCGCCTACCAGCTACTCTCCCAGCGACTGGAGAGCGCCCTACCGGAACCCTCCAGGCCGCGCGAACGCGGCGACAGCGCTGGAAAGGGGGGATACCGGAGGCACACCCAGTCCGGCACCGAAAGCCCCATACAGGCACATGTGGCGCGCCGTTTGCGGCCGCGTGTGCATGATGCCCGGACCGCAGTAGCGACCAGACGGTGATCACAGGGACGACTGGACCAAGGTCCGATGGTTGAGGGCAGTGCTGCTCGGCTCCGGGCGCCCCCGGATTCCGGCTGCCCCCCGGCTAGGAGTCATTGGACGGGGTTCCGCCTCGTCCAGATCGTCAGAGACGCGACACGACCCCGGAATGGCTGAGAGCCCTCTGGGGTCGCGCCGATTAGGGGAAAGAAGTGTGAGGTCTGTTGGGTTCTTCCATATCCGGCCCTGTGCCTGAGGTATCCACCGCCTTTCTTGATCCAGACTCACTGTCCCGGGTTCCGTCGCGGGTGGGGGCAGGGCATCCATCGGGCCCAATGTCAGCAGGGAGCAACGGCCGTCACCCATCCGGTCCGAGTGAGGCCACGGCGGATTGGCGGTTCCGGGTAGTCTCAATGATGCAAGAGCGCGCTCAGCACCGCCAGTGCTGCGGCCAGCAGCGCCAGCACGAGGGAGAGAGTACGCAGGCGTAGAGCTGTGCGAAGCTGCTCTGCTCTGCTTGGAGTATGACTGGCGGAATCGATGATCTCGCGGCCATTCTCTCCTCGTGCTATGGCAGGCCCCGCTTCCTCTCCTGGGGCCTCAGTCCACGCTCGCCAGGGCCCCTCCTCCGGTCCGCCCCCGGCCTCTGGCTGCGCGAGCAGACGCGCCAGGCGCCGTGCAACACGCTGACCGTGAAGCCGCACCATGGCAGCTGTGGTACGGTCATCGAACACCGCGACCAGGATGGCACAGTCTCCCACGCGGATCAGCTGCAACTGGTTCCGGCGCCCCTGCTGCATGACAACATCGAAGTCCGCTTCGCCGATCAGCCCTGCCATCTCTCGGGCGGAGGCGAAGGTCCCCGCAGACAGAGCTGACAGGCTATCGACATCGAGATCCGCCGGAGATCCGCATCGGTGCAAGAGCATGCCGTCCTGGCCGACCAGCAGAGCGCACGTTGCGCCGGACTGGCGGACGAAGTTCTCGCACAGCTCGCTCACCGAGCTGTAGGCCGCCTGATCCAGAGTGATATTCGAGTTCAACATGAGCGCTCCCTCCCGATC
>JBEKKD010000321.1:0-5473 GCA_050010895.1 Armatimonadota bacterium | reverse complement strand
ACACGTCAACAGTGATCGAGTGCTGCTCTCCGAGGCTATAGGCAGCCGTCACCAGCTCGCCGAACCCGTAGGCGAGGAACAGATCGGCCGCGCCGTCGATGTACTCGTAGAGGCCCTTCGGGTTGAAGGACCGCGGCTGCTCGCGCTGGGCGGAGATTGCCTCACCCGGCGGAAGCATGCTCGGAGTGACCTCAGCATCAACGGCGCCGCTGACAGCCAGCGCCGCGGCAACGATCAGGACCCAGCTAGGCCAAGACCGCATGCGCCCGCTCCATCCTCGACCGCACCGGCACGCCCCACGGGCACACCGCTCTGCACTTCCCGCAATCCGCGCACGCGGCCGCAGTCGATGAGGCCGGGAGCGCGCGATACAGACCCAGAGCGCGCGATTCGTCGCCGTATCCATCGTGATAGAGCATGTATCGCATGATATCGGCGACTCGCACGCCGGCCGGGCACTGCCCCGTACACGCCCCGCAGAGATGGCACGTGCCGGCCGCGATCGTCGCCACCGCCACCTCGAACTCCTCGAGTTGAGCCGTGCTCACCGCCCCCGTCACTGCCGCGACGTTCTGCTCCAGCTCATCGAACGTCGGCATGTCTACAATGACGGTCGAAACATTCGGATCCTTCAGCACCCATTGGATGGCGGCCTGGTACGGGTTGCCCTTCAGGCCCTGGAAGGCCTCCGAGCCTTTGCCGTCGTGTACGGCCGCGAGCGCCTTCATGACGATTATGCCCACGCCTGCCTTCTTCGCCTCGGCCAGCACCGGGCCGATGTTGTCGGCAGTGAGCGCGCTGTGCGCCGGCAGCACCGCATCATATCGCCCGCTCTTGATCGCAGCGCGAATCACCGTCACCTGGTTCGAGTGCGACGAGAAACCGTTGAACCGAGTCTTTCCCGCTTTCCGAGCGGTCGTGAACGCCTCCCACAGCTCATCGCTGTTGACTTGCTCTTCGTTTTCGGCGCCGTGGATCTGGATCAGATCCACGTGATCCATGTCCAGACGCTTCAGGCTGCCGTCCAGCGACTTCAGCAGGTCGGCGGCCGGGGTCTTGCCGTCGGTGTTCCATTTGGTCGCAACAACGGCCTTGTCCCGCCGGCCCTTCAGCGCCTTGCCGAGGTCGATTTCGCTGTTGCCATCGCGGTAGTCATCCGAGGTGTCGAAGTAGTTGATGCCCAAGTCCATCCCGCGGCGGATCACCTCCGCGTTCTTGGTCTGGATGGTCCCGAAGCTGAGCTCCGACACCTTGAGCTTCGTCCGGCCCAGCACGCGGTACCTCATGCCATTACGCGTCTTCGACGTTGCTGCGAGCACGGCCGGCAATCCCGGCACCATGCCGGACGCAGCTCCCGCCGCGGCTGCCGCACCCACCGCGGCCTTCCTCAGAAAATCACGACGTGTGAAGCGGCTCTCATCGTCTTGCTTGCCCATGGGCTCCTCTCGGTTCCACAGTGCGCCCCATGCACGGCGGCGACACTACGGACGTTCGCCCAACAGAGTAACATCGGGCGAACGTCTTCTTTCAGGTATTTGCTGGCCTTCTGACGACTTTCGCCCTTACTTCTTTGGGCGAAAGTCATTCAAGTCTAACAGGTTCGCGCATCTTCGTGCAACCGGCCCCGGCCATCCACATGACAGGAACTACTATCATCCTCGGCGGCCGAATACTCGCGTATGCTGTTCGCGAGGACTCACTGCCAGCGTGCTCGAATACCTCACAGTCGGGCAGGAGCCAGCCTCCTGCCCACGGCGCTTTATGGCAGACCTCCGATCCGACAGCCAATCGTGCGGCGACGATTTCAACGAGGCTACTCGCTGGAACTTCACGGTGATGGCCGCCGAGTCGGCGGTTTTCCAGACTGCCATGTCCTGGGTCGATCCCATCGCCGTCCTGCCGCTTTTCATCAACCGGCTCGCGCAGTCGACGGTTCTCGTCGGTCTGGTGACGGCCCTGCAGCGCCTCGGCTGGATTCTCCCGCAGTTGCCCATGGCCGCCATCCTCGGTCACCGCCCGCGCCGGCTGCCCTACCTTCAGTGGGGGGTGTTCTTCGGCCGCCTTCCCTTTCTGGCGTTCGTCGTCTACCTCTGGATCTGGGGCGTCCGAAGCCCCGGGGTTGTGCTCGCATTCATGATGGTCGCGTATCTCTCGGTCGCCCTTGGGAACGGGGTAGTCTCGGTCTCGTGGCAGGATATCATCGCCAAGTCCATCCCGGGCACGCTGCGCGGCCGTTTCTTCGCCACCATGCAATTCGCCACCGCCATCGGCGCGCTCGGGGTCGGCTTCGGCGTCCGGATGATGCTCGGCCCGAGCGGCCCGGGATTTCCCCTCGACTACACCATTCTCTTCACCTTCGTGGCCGTCTTCCTCTGCCTCTCGACTCTGGGCTGCGCTATCACCCGCGAGCCCGTCCGTCCGGTTCTCGACCGGCCCCAGTCGCTGCGAGAGCTCATTGGCAGCGCCAGGCCGATGCTGCGCGATCACGGCGATTTCCGCGGTCTCGTTCTCATCGCCATTCTCGGCTCCGCGATGAGCTTCACCACGCCGTTCTACGTCGTCTACGCCACTCGGAAACTCGGCGTCCCGGAGCAGCTTGCGGGCGTCTACATCTGGGCCTCCGTGCTCGGCGGCGCCGCCTTCAGCATTCTCTGGGGCCACCTCAATGACCGCCGCGGCCCCCTCACGGTCATCCGCGCGGGGTGCGCGTTCGTTGTCATCGCCCCCTTCCTCGCGGTCTCGATTCCGCTCTTCCTTCGCGCAGCCGATGTCATCGCGCCCGGATCGCTGGCTCTCCTCCCCTACGTCCTCGCCCTCGTCTTTATCATCGGCGGTTCCACCAACGGCGCATTCTCGATGGGGAGCATGAACTACCTGTTCGACCTCTGCGATCACGCCGATCGGCCCCGCTACATCGCCATTCTCAACTACCTGGCGCTCCCAGGCGCGCTCTTCCCGCTTCTCATCGGATGGCTCCTCAACTACCTGCCCTACCAACTCGTCTTCTGTCTCATCGCATCCTCGGGCATTGCCGCGACCCTCGTCAGTCGCCGCATGTCGCGCAGCCCGCGGGCGCTCGGGCCGGAGCAGACGCCACCTCAGCAGGGAACGCAGGCCGCCGTCTGACCGGGCGTGACCGAGTTGTCTGGGTGCAGGTGTTCCTGGAGGGAGTCGCCTCTCTCCGGTCGGCTCCGCAGGTCTTGATCCCTCGCATAACTCGCCCCCTTTCCGTCAGCTGACGGACGAGTCGCTCGGGATGACACTTCGGCGCTTGCCCAGGCTTGGCGGTCACACCCGTGTGAGCGCTCGCCTTGCCCTGCGAACCCGTAACCGGTATCATCATGGTGGGCCGGGTGAGGCGCGATATTTCGTCCTTACCGTGCGTGAGGAGTGTCTATGAGAGGTAGTTCCGCGTCCGCAGGGGTCGAGCGCAAGCTGCTGGCGATCCTGCGGGCGCTCGCCGATTCAGAGGAGCCGATGGGGGCTCGCGCCATCGCGGGCATACTACACGCCGAAGGCATCGAGCTGAGCGAGCGAACGGTTCGCTACCACCTCCGCCTGATGGACGAGCGCGGCCTCACCAAGAACCTCGGCGAGCCGGGGCGCCTGATTACCGACCGCGGCCGCGAAGAAATCGAGCACGCCGGCGTTCACGAGAAGCTCGGCTTCGTCATCTCCAAGATCGACACCCTCGCCTACCGCTCCACCTTCGACATGGTTACCAAGCAGGGCAAGATCATCCTCAACCTGTCGTTCATCCCGGAGCAGCGTTTTGACGAGGCGCTGGAGATGATGCGCGACGTGTTCCGCGCGGGGTACTGCATGTCCGAACTGGTGATCGTGCGCAGGGCCGGCGAGCGCGTTGGCGAAGTGCAGGTTCCCGAGGGCATGGTTGGCTTCGGCACGGTCTGCACGGTCACGATCAACAGCGTGCTGCTCAAGCGCGGCATTCCCGTGGACTCGAAATACGCCGGTTTGCTCGAGATCTACCGCGACCAGCCCCTTCGCTTCACCCACCTGATCTCATATGCCGGCACCACCGTCGATCCCACGGAGATGTTCACTGTCGGGCGCATGACTCGCGTGCGTGATGCCAGCCTGCTGGGGCAGGGCCGGATCCTTGCCAGCTTCCGCGAGGTACCCGCCGCGGCCGAGAGCGATCTGAAGGCCGTGCTTCAGCAGTACCAGAGCAACGGCTTCAGGGGCGTGCTCGCTGCCGGAAAGCCCGGCCAGCCGCTTCTCGAGGTCCCAGTCGGCATGGACCGCATCGGCCTTGCCGTCGTTGCCGGCCTGACTCCTGTCGCCGTTCTTACCGAAAGCGGCATCCCGGTCGTCAACAAGGCCATGAGCACGCTGGTCGAGTTCTCCGAGATGCGACCGGTGACGGAGTTGTAGCGGCCGCTGCCGAAGCCCTCGAATTGCACTCAGCCAACTACGGACGTTCGCCCAACAAAGTAACATCGGGCGAACGTCTTCTTTCAGGTATTCGCTGGTCTTCTGACGACTTTCGCCCTTACTTCTTTGGGCGAAAGTCATTAGCCTGCCAGGAAGCGCATCGCTTCCCGCCGAACACTGCCTCCCATGCAGCCCGTCATCCTCGAAACCAACATCCCGGGCGTCCCTCTCCTCGCCCGCGGCAAAGTGCGCGACATCTACGATCTCGGCGATCAGCTCCTGATCGTCGCCACTGACCGCATCTCCGCTTTCGACGTCGTCATGCCCAACGGCATCCCCGACAAGGGCCGCGTTCTCACCGCCATGTCGTTCTTCTGGTTTGACCTCACGAAGGACCTGGTCGAGAACCATCTCATCACCGCCGATGTGAGCGCCTACCCCACGTCCCTTCTCCCCTACTCCGACCAGCTCGCCGGCCGCAGCATGCTCGTAAAGCGCGCTCGAGTCGTGCCGGTCGAGTGCGTCGTGCGCGGCTACCTCGCGGGCTCCGGCTGGAAGGAGTATCAGGAGAAGGGCGCGGTCTGCGGCATCGCGCTCCCCGCGGGACTGCGCGAGAGTGACAGGCTCCCTAGACCCATTTTCACCCCCGCCACCAAAGCCGAATCCGGCCACGACATCAACATCCCGCCCGGGGAAGCCATGGAGATCGCGGGCGAGGAAACCTATCGTCAGATCGAGTCCATCAGCCTCGCAGTCTACCAGCGCGCGGCAGACTATGCCCGCGAGCGCGGCATCATCATCGCCGATACCAAGTTCGAGTTCGGCCGCTATCAGGGCCGCCTCATCCTCGTAGACGAAGTCCTCACCCCCGATTCCTCCCGCCTCTGGCCTCTCGACGACTACCAACCCGGCCGCTCCCAGAAGAGCTTTGACAAGCAGCCCGTGCGCGATTACCTCGACGCCCTCGACTGGAACAAGCAGCCCCCCGCGCCGGAACTGCCGGCGGAGGTTGTGGAGGGGACGCGGGAGAGGTACCTGGAGGCGCTGGATAGGTTGACAGATAGCCCGCCCGTCGACT
>JBEKKD010000320.1:0-5477 GCA_050010895.1 Armatimonadota bacterium | reverse complement strand
GCCGCATTTCCCGTGCGCCTTGCTTTGCCGGGGCGTAGACCCAGCGTGCTGCTACCATAGGCAGCCTTTCGGAGTACGAATCGGGTACGAATACCGCCCCCGCTACCAACCCGATGCGAATACCCGTCTCTGCGGAGGCGGGTGTTTTTTTGTGGTTTTTGTGGCCCCCACGCGACATCAGCACTGGCGGCCGGCTGAACAAGTGCATTAGCCAAGCGAGAAGGATTGGCTGGAGTCTGGGTGTGGCCTCGCCGCGGGCGGAAATGAGACGGGAGAGCGCGACCAGAATGCCACGCGGAGACAAAGAAAGGGCCAATATGGAGATAGCGGACAGGTTAACGCATCTGCTGCCGCATTGGATTGAGCACAACGAGGCGCACGCTGAGCAGTTAGCGGAATGGGTCGTGAAGGCGCGATCGGCAGGAATGGAAGAGATAGCTGATTCGATCAGCGCCGCTGCGAATGCGATGAGGCAGGCGAATGCGAGGCTGACTCAGGCCAGGGACAGACTCGCGGCCTAGGTGCTGGCGCACCCTCCTGTCCGTGTCAACCACCCGTGGAGCCGGCCTGAGGCCGCCCCCAGGCTCTGGCCACCCACCAGGCAGAGTCGGTGTTCGGGCCGACCTGTTCGCCCCGTCCCAGCGCCCGCCACGCGGAGCCTGGGCGCCGACGCGCCTACGACCCTGCAGCCAGGCCACGGCGCAGCACTGCCAGGCATATCTCGGCCCGCATCGGCGTTTCCGCCACCACGCGGGCCGCCCAGTCCTCGGGCAACTCGATCTCGACGCTCACGGCGCTCTCCCTGGTCGGCCAGCCTAACCGGCGCGCGAGCGCCAGGGTGATGCGATCGCCCCTGGACACAAGGCACTTCATCATCTTCGCCGACCTCCAGTCTGCCACGCCGCGCCTGCAGGGCGTCGGCATTGCAGCATTGTACGCCGGCATGTCATACTCGCCAAGGACTACGGTGGGGTCCTCAGCCTGGGCTAGCCGCGGCCTCCACAGGATCTCGCTCCACCGCTCCCCTCTGCTCCTCCCACTCCCCTGGGAGCCGACAGCGTTTCTCCAGTGAGAGGCTGTGGCACTAGGCGGACACGCAGACGATCTGCTGTCGGCGCTGCTCTTCCACACAGTCGCGGGGAGCCCGATGCCGCCCCTGGAGGCTCATCACCCGCACCGGATCTGCGAAAGTTGCGAGTGTCAAAATCCCGCCGGGGATACGAACCCGCGATTGCGCGCTGTTCCGCTATTCGCTGGCTGGAACTGCCCTCGATGGAGTTCGCGACTGCTGAGTCCTCACCATTCCTCCCCATCTTCGAAATCCGGTCTTTCTCCGGTCTCGTCCGACGCAGAGAGAGTTTCGATGACCGTAACACTCCCTCCACCATGGTCCTGATTAGGACCGTCTCTTCGTGCCTCCCAACTCCTTCGCGATCGGCCACGTCGGCTCGCGTGGCGCTGGAGGCGATTTCTGATAGGCGACAGCTGTGGACGAGGGCCTCCGCGGGGAGGTTCCGGTCGGCCCCAGGGCCGGTTCCCTGACCCGTCTTCCTCTCTGGTCTGTTCGGACTTCTCGGCTCCCTGCCTCTCTGGCCGCACTACAATGAAAGTGCTGGAGGTCCCAGAGCCGGTTTGCTGGAGGGTAGGCAGAACGTAGGCAAAGCGTCGGCAGAGAGCGGTCAGCAGCGAAAAATGGAGACGCCGGGAAGGCGACCAGGAGCGCCGTGGCCGCCTTCCCGGCGGCGGAGAAACGTAGGCACAAGGTAGGTAAAACATAGGCAAAACGTGGGCATGGCAGCGCGTTAGTAGATTCGATCCGGATCGTTCTGATCGTTGTAGTAGTCGCTGATGGGGCTCATCTGCTCGCCGTACCCCGCCCCGGGGAAGTTGCGGCCGACACGCATTCTGATCGCATCCTCTCCCGTAGGCCAGGTCTGCTCGCTGCGCTGTTTCTCCACCCGCATGTGCGTCCAAGCCAGCGCGCAGGCCATCACCCGGTCATCGAATGCACCCTCGGCGGCGCCAAAGCGGATGTTGCCGGCCTGGGTGGTGGCCATCTGGTAGCACTCGAACTCGTTGATCAGGTCCTCGTCCGGCAGGATGGTGATCTCATTGCGTTCGAACGCGATCACCAGAGCGTCGATCATCTGCTTCTTGCTCTGGGCGGTAGTGGCGAAGGTAACGATCTCGCAGGGGGAGTTGCCGAACTCGGCCCGGCGCTGGTGCATGTCCCGCAGCACCATCTCGTATACCGGCTCGCCCGGGCCGTTGCTCTCGATCACACAGGTGCGGACGTGCCATTTGGCCAGCAACGACACGAAGCGCTCCGCCTGCACGTCGTAGTTGATCCTCTGCATCCGCTCCATGTAGCACATGTGGCCTTGGGCGTCGAAGATGGCGAAGGCACTCCAGTCGGACAGTTTTGCGAGATCGACGCCGGCGACGAGGGGAGGCGCGTACGGGTAGGGACTGGGCGCCAGTCGCTCTCGCACATTGCGGAACACCGACCCCTCACCCACTGCAAAGTCGGCCAACCACTCTTGGTTGAACCATCGCTCCGGCATCTGTCGGCGCTGGTTCTCCACCTCCGCCGGGTTGATGTGGGGATTGGCCTTGGCCTGGATCTGGCCGGTCGCTGGATCATAGTAGGGGATGTGCCAGACCTGCCAATGGCCGCTGTCCTTCTCCCGGAAGAGCCAGTTGCGGCCGTTGGGAGTGCTCTGCAGCACCGCCATCCCACCCAGGCCATCCGGTCCGCGGTCCGGCGATGCGATCATGGGAAGGCACTGCACCCAGGCCTCGTAGGGCAGGCGGGCCGCCTCTCCCAGGATGAGCAGATCGTACCCCGCGGCCACCAGCATGGTTGGGTCGGAGCCGGTGCGCACCTCGATTTCGGCCCCCGATTTGAGGCTCATGCGAGCAGGCATGTCCTCCTTGATGCCGGCCACCTCCGAGCGCGGGGTCATGCGCTTGAGCCCTTCCCAGAACTCGTGGACGAGGACGTAACTGGGGTAGACCACCCCGATGGAGATGGCGGGGGAGAGCTGGCGGCGGTGGGGCTGGTGCTGCCAGCGGGCGATGCGCTGGCGCAGATCCATGACGCACGCCCAGTCCTTTCCCCAGCGGCGGTGGGCCACCAGCAGTCGGCGGGGGTGGTCCGATCCCAGGAACTCCTGTTGGCCGGGATGGGGCGTGGGCACGATCAGGGATTGGCCCGTGGCGCAGGTGCCGGCCTGGTAGAGACGGCTGCCCAATTGTGCTGTCCAGCTAGGGGAGTTCATCTGTCTTCTCCTCTTCCAGTGTGGTGAGTTCTTGAGCCAGCTCCTGCCATCGGTCCGGTGGCACGTACCGCTGGAGGAGGGCGAGCAACTTCTCCTGCAGTTCGGGTGAGAGGGCGGTCACCTGTCGCACGACATCAGTGGGTTCGCCCAGCGCCATCCGCTCGAGCCGCTGTCCCACCTCCAACAGCGTGGCCAGCCGCTGGGAGTGGGGGAGGATCTCGCGCACGCCCATGTCCTCGATCTCCCGGGCGTCGATGCCCTGCAGCCCGCGCATCAGTAACCGGCGAGCGAGGGTGCGAGCGGCGCGGGCCTCCTCCTTCCAGAGCTGACGCTGGCGGAGTTCCTCTTCGTGCTCCTTCGCCTTCTCCCGCAGCTCTCGATCCAGCCGCTGATCGCGCTCGATCGCAGTTTGTTCGACATCCCACGCGAGGGCGCGTTCCTTCCACCGCCACTTCACCGCCCACTTCGAAAAGTAGGGCATCACCCGCGGTGGGGAGGTGTTATCCCCGCGCTGCCGGCGGGTGCCGGGACGGCTCCAGTATTGCCTCCAAGCCTGCTCGACCGTCCGGTTCGGGCCCAGCCTGCGGTAAATCTCGAACGCGCTGAAGGCTAACGCGCGCTCGCCTTTGATGGCTTCCCAGGGGTGTCTATCCATCGATTCTCTCCGCTTCCTGCTGAGTGAACTCTGTCCAACGGTTGACTATCACGTCACAGTAGCGAGCATCGAGATCAAAGCCGTAGCATGTCCGCCCGGTGCGCTCGGCGGCAATGATGGCGGTGCCGGAGCCGAGAAACGGATCGACCACTAATCCTCTCAGCTCGGTGGCGTTGGTGATGGCCCGCTCGATCAGCGCCACGGGTTTCATCGTCGGGTGGAGGTCGTTGACGTGGGGCTTGTCGTGCTCCCAGATGTTCACCTCGTTGGTGGGGCCGTGCCAGCGGGGCGACTGCCCCTGCTTGTGCGCGTAGTAGAGTGGCTCCATGCGGTACTTATACTGGGCGAAGAGATTGCCCGCGTGGATGTTCTTCACCCAGACCAAGAGCGTGCGCTCTTTCCACCCGGCCTTATCCAGGGAGGCCAGCACGTGGCGGATGTTGACGGAGGCAAACCACAAGTACAACGGAGCCCGGTCATCGGAGTGCTGGTGGGCGAGGAGGAGGAAGCGCTGCAGTAACTGCGCGTACTCGTCGCCGGACATCTCATCCCAGTAGGCGTCCCTCCGTTCCGGGACATCTCCTGCCATCCTATTCGGATCAACGCCGCGGCCACTGACGTAGCTGACGGCGTATGGTGGATCGGTGATGATCGCGTGCGCGACGTCGCCGGCCATCAGCCGCTGCCAGTTATCCGGATCCGTCGCGTCGCCGCACAGGAGACGGTGTTTGCCGAGTTGCCAGAGCTGGCCGAGTTGCACGCGGGTGGGGCCTTGCTGCCGCTCCGCCTCCGCCATCGCCTGGTCGGGATCGAAGATCTCTTCGCGACCCCGCATCTCCTCCGCGTCGAGCCTCGCCATCAGCCCGCTGAGGTCGTCATTGCTGAAGCCGCTCGCCGCCAGTTGGTCTTCGGCCGCGAGCCGGTTCAGCAGATCGGCGAGGGCCGGTTCGTCCCAGACGGAGAACTCAGCGGTTCTGTTGTCAGCGATGGCATAGGAGGCAGCCGTCAGGTCATCGTCGTCGACCCATAGCACGGGAACCTCCGCCAGTGCCATCACTTTCGCCGCCCGCCAGCGGGTATTGCCGGCCTCAATGAGACCGGTCCGCCGGTTGACGACGAGCGGCTGCCGGAAACCAAAGCGAGCGATCGACTGCATGACCGGCTCCACCGCGAGTTCGTTGATGCGAGGGTTCGCGGGGTTCAGGTGTACAGATTCCAGGGGTACCCATTCGATCTGTAGCAGTTCAGTCATGGTCTCGTTCTCCTTGTAGCAGCGGGTGGTTCTTGCGTCGCTCTCGAGGTGAGGGGCGGAATCCATGGAGCGCCCGAATCCCCGCGGAGGGCTCTCCGGCGCTAAGGCGTAGCTGTCTCGTGTTAGCTGACCGTCCTCCATCCGGCCTCATCGACTGTCCCACTGTCCTGTCCCTGGCCCCGCCTGCCCCTCCTGTCCCAGGAGGATGCTGGCAGGCGTTCCGCCGTACACTCATTCCACCCAAAACTTGCTTTTCAACAGGGGGTACCTGAGCGCGGGTCGACACTCG
>JBEKKD010000319.1:0-5493 GCA_050010895.1 Armatimonadota bacterium | reverse complement strand
GCTGAAGAGCACGCTGCACTGCCCCTAGCGGACGTGGCAACTCAGGTTGTCCTACCCTCAACCTAGCGGAGGTGCGGCGAGGCCCTGAGAGCGCACTGCTCAGGGCTTTGTCGCTTCTGGCTGGCGAGATCACCTGCCGTCCCTGCAGCCGCCGGCGCGCGGTAGTGCCGCCCATATTCTGTGCACACCAAGTGGCGGCTCAGAGTCGGGGTCTCACATGAATGCCCGCTGCAACCGCAGGATGCCGCAGTGGCGCCGGCTGGAGCACACACCTGCGTGAACGAGTGCCTGCCCAGCTCGCCAATGCGAAGGACGGCCTCACACTGGACCGTCCTTCGCACATCACAGCGGCGGTTGGCACCCCACCCGGGGACTGGTCTCCAGCCGCGCTAACTCCCCCAGCCCGGGCATAGCAGCAGGCGATTCCAGCTGCTAGCGCCCTCAATGGTGCCATCATGCCACACCTGGGTGCCTGGGTAGGGTCCCGTGCAGTCATTGTGCGGACACGCCTCTACGAAGGCCTCCGCCGGCCACCAGCTTGCGTGCCCGTCGGCGAAGCCGATGTTGGTGCCGCCCAAATGGCGAGTCATCGTCTTGCGGTAGCTGGGGTCGGTCCAGAAGCGCTGGAAGGCGTCCCGTGTCAAGCCGCAGCTCACGGTGAAGGAGCAGTTGCTCCAGTCAGCGTAGTTGCAGCCTCCGGCCTGGGCGGCCCACAGGCCGCACTGGTCCCAGGCATCGAGATTGGGGGACCACATCTGGGGGCTGGCGCTGTCGCCGGCCACCACGAAGTGAGCAGGGTCGTTGATCTGCGACGTGCGCACGTCCGTGTTGTTCCCCTCCGTCGTGCCGATGCTGCCCCCATACGCGCCCTGGGCCTCAGCAGCGCCCTCGCTGCCGATGTAGGATACCTCCTGAAACGAGGTCACGGAGTCGGTGATCGCACCACCCCAGCTACCCGGGAAGTAGGTCTCGCAGGGATGGTACAGGTACTGGCCGCTCCATCCGCTGAAGGGATGGTTGGCCATCCAATGCGCCCAGCCGTTTATGCCGCCGGGGTCAAAGACAACGTCATAGGGTTCCGAAAGGCGCGGGCTGGGGCAGTTCCACACGTCGCGGTTCTTGATGTATTCATCAAGGATCACGGGCCAGCGCAGGTAAGGGTCGGACTGATCGGCCCTACTCTGGCACATTTTGTTCCCGCGACCAGCATTGGCGGCGGCCAGCAGAGCCTGTACGTCGTTGTACGCGGAGGTACTCAGGCTGGGCGGGAATCTGTCATAGTCCGTCAGGTACATCTGGAACGCCATGGCGATGTTCTTCACATTCGACAGGCACTGAATCTTGCGCGCCGCCTCTCGCGCCCTTGCGAACACTGGGAACAGCATGGCTGCCAGGATGGCGATGATCGAGATCACCACCAGCAGCTCAATCAGCGTGAAACCTCGTCGTCGTGACATCATGGTCGCAGCCTCCATGAGGGATGGATGATATTCGCGCCACGACAGCCCTGCCACCGGGCCCACCTTCGTCGCTTCACCTCCTTTCTGCCTTGCTTCCTCACGCCACACACTGGCCGCTCACCGACGCCGCTTCAACCCGATGCCGGCGGCCAACAAAAAAGACGCGCCAAAAGGCGCGTCTCGATACCCAACCGAATCCGTACCAAGCCGGTCCGCCGATCAGCCAGCACGGTGCTCACCCGAATGCTCCCGGCCGACTTCGTTCACCAACGCCACCAGGATAGCCCAGAGGCCGCGCCCCGTCAAGAGCTGGCGCAGCCCACCCGCTTCGCCTCCAAGCCCCCGCGCGGGGTGAGGAGTAGCCGCAGCACAACACTGACCCCCAGCCGAGCGGCTAGCCGGAGTCGGGGGTGGCCGGGAATGTCGGACTCGCCGGCAAAGCCGGTACCGGGCATTGCCGTTAGCCACCGCCATCGGTACTAGCCCGGCCTATGTCAGTCCGCATCGAGAATTGGCCCACTATCGACGTCCAGTACGGCCCCCTGGACTGGCCAGATCACTTCATCGTGGTCCCTGAAACACCATCTTGGCCCTTCAGCTTCTGTTCCCAGTGGGTCAAGTCTCGACGCCGATCTCGCCTCCAGGTAGGTGACACCGGCAGGCAGGCCAACACTCAGGTCAGGGCCAGGCGATCATCGGGTGAGGCCGATCGAGGCCTGCCCGAGGGATTTCCCGCCCGTGTCCCAGGACTGCGCGCAGACGTCGCCGAGCATCCGCAGGCCGGCCACCGCGAGTTCGGGCCTGGTTGCGCCGGTGCGGAACACCACCACGTGCCGCTTCCCCTGCGCCACTACCTCCGCTCCCAGGTAGCCCTCGCCGCTCAGCAGGCGCACCTTCCTGGTGGGGTCCTCCTGGCCGGTCCGGTGTGGAAGTAGCACGGTCAGGAAGCGACACTCCCGAGCAGGACTGGTCGTCTGGGCCGTGAGATGCCACTGGTTCGGGTAGCGTTTGGCGTCCCCCTCCGGCGGCAGCGTGAATTGGTCGGTCTGCGTGATACTGAGATGGTCCGGCGCCAGCAGGAGGATGTCGAGCTGCGCCTGGTCTCGCGTGATGCGAACAGTCTGCGCAGTCGAGTCCACCGCCATCCGGTCCATTGCGTGCAGCCACCACTGGTAGGTCGAAGCCTGCGCGCCCTCCAGATCATCGAACATCACCACAACGGGGTTCATCTCGTCATCGAGCGGACGCAGATAGAGGATGTGCCGGTCGAACCTCGGTAGCCGGCCCTGGTAGGCGGCAGACGCGTCTCCCCGCGTGTAGTGGCAGTAGTCGCTCGTCTCGAAGGCGGTGATTCGGCCCTTCGCGTCCCAGTCGCGAGGCGACTGGCCTTCGCCGTTGACGCCGATCGTGTTCGCCGCCTTGCTCTGTCTCGTCCACTGGTCGTGGTGGGGACTACTGTAGTAGGGATAGTAACCGGAGGCGATGGCCAGCGGCTCCCCGTAGGCGTCGAGTGTGAAGGCGTTCTGGTCGGCGTAGGAGTGGCTGATGGACCCGTAGGGAGAGCTGTGGAGCAGCACCTGCACGTTCCGGTCTCCGTGCGCGAGGTCGCTGTGCAGGCACGTGAGGCCGACGTCATGGAAGCACCGCGCCTGGGGCAGATCCGCAGGCGCCTTCCCGGCCACCTGCTTCCCTCGCAGCAGAAACGACTCAAGACCCGAGGGGGCATATTGCTGCTGCTCCGCATACCACGCAAGGTAGGGGTCCTGCAGCATGGTCCCCAGCAGCCACATGGTGTTGACCCCGGCGAGCCCGCCATAGGCTTGGCCATCTCCGAAAGGCGACATCTTGCTGTACGGCGGATTCCCATAGAGCTTGTAGTAGCCGGTGTTGCGCACCCACTCCCGCTGGTGGATCGGCGTCCCGGTGAACTGCTCGACGAGCTGAAAGCCGTGCAAGAAGTTGTAGGTGCTCCAGCCCCAGTAGGAGGGGCCCTCCGACCAGCCTCCATCGGCGCCCCCGAACGGTGGATAGAAGGGTGCCCACATCATGGTCAGGCAGTACTCCAGCCACTCCTCGACCGGCAACTCGCCCGACATCGCGAGGCACGCCTCCGTCAGATCATTGAGGAAGTAGTCCATCGCGTGGCTGTCGAACGGGTTCACCTCGAAGGGATTCGCCCGGAGCGCCCAGTAGAGCTGGGGCATGCGCACCGCCAAGACCTTCCGGCACTGCGCTCGCTCCTCCGGCGTGAGCAGCGGATAGATGGAGTCGTAGACGCGGGTGGCGCTCCGGACGATCTCATGCCCGGGCTCATCGTTCTCGCCCAGGCTCGTGCTGCCAGTGGGGTCCCACGACATCAGGTGCATCAGGCGCCGCTTGGCCTCCAGCCCGTACTTCTCCTCGCCCGTCAGCAGGTACAGCTCGGCGCAGCCCACCATCGGGCTCTGGAACTCCCGGGTGTCCCTCATGACCTTGGTGAAGGCAGGCCCCCACTCCCCGCCCCAGGGGATGGGCGGAGGCTCAGGCAGCAGCTCCTGGCCCAGGTCCTTGTCGTACTGGCGCCTCATCCTGTCGACTTCCCCGCTCAACGTCGTGCGGCCCAGTTCGCGGAACTGCGCGAGCGTCTCCGGGTCGACGAGCAGTCGGGGTCGCGTCCGGCTAGCCTTGGCGATCACCTCCTTGACGTCCGGGAAGGGAATGGCGACGGCGTCCGGCGCAATGGTGAACTCCCAGGTGTCGCTGAACACCAACCCAACGCCCGCTCCCGCGTCGTACCCGTACCGCCAGTACCAAGTCCCGGCCGGCAGCGTCTTTCTGAGCACGGCCACGGTAGTCACCGGCACGGCGTAGGTGATGTCCACCGGCTGCACGCGCCCGTCAACGACGTGGTAGGGAAGCGTGGTCTGCACCGTGTGGAGGTCACCCTTCATCTCGACCGTCACAGTGGAGTCGGCTCGGAATGCGCGGTCCTGCGCGTACTGAAGCACGTAAGTCCAGACGCCCGGCACGGGCAGCCACACGAACACAGGTGGGTTCGTGGTGAGTCGCTGTCCCTGGGCCGGCGCCCGCGTCACTTCGTACGGGCCGGAGGCCCGGTTCAGCTGCTTCTGCAGTCCATCTCGCATCGTCGTTGCTCCGGTCTGGGGGAGGGAGGCCGCCCACGCCACGGAGCTGGCGCTCAGCAGGCACAGCACGATCGCGGCCCGGGCGACTGTGGGCATCCGGTGTCTCCTCCCTACTAGTGTGGCTCGGCGGATGGCTCGTCGAATGGCGTCATCTCCCCGCGCCGAGCGCGCCGGCGCCACGTGCCGGACTCCCCGGCTTGAGATGGAAGTCCCCGTGCTCGGGGTCCACGAACTGCGGGCCCAACACGCGGTTGCGGGTGAAGGCATCCGAGAAGGCAGCCTGTAGGTCGGCAACTGACCACGCGGCGACGTTCTTCTCCCGACCGGCATAGACCACGGCGTTCGCCTCGCCCGGTTGCGTGTGGAAGAACAGGTTGCCGCTGAGAGCGTTACCGTGCCATTCCTCTGCCTGCTTTGGGACCGCCTGCTCGCGTCGGTCGAACAGCATCAGCCAGACCGGCTGACCTCCGTCCTCGCCAGAAACCCCATCCGGGCACTTCTAGGCGGTTCTCTTCCCGGCTGAATCGGTGCTATCCTGCCTCTCATGGGTACCGTTTCGAGCTACCCGTGTACCGCCGGATGTGTGTCACGGTACCATCAGGCCCAGACGCGACGGAACCCCGGTCAGTGGCTCCCAGCCGAGCGGATAGCCGGAGTCGAAGGTGCCCGGGCCGTCATTCAGGATGCTTCCGCGGGGTGGGCATCAGCCCTGGCCGACCCCCGCAGCTCGTGCTGTCGCGGACCCGCGCCGCCGGTCACGGCGCCAGAATGGAGTTCCTAGAGAGGACAGCTCAGCCTGAAATGGAAGGAAAAGGCGCTGACGAAAAATGACATCTAGCTCGAGGACCTGCTTGAGCAGGCCCTCGCAGACTCACCGTGAGCACCGCTCGGGCAATCGAAGGGACAAC
>JBEKKD010000318.1:0-5508 GCA_050010895.1 Armatimonadota bacterium | reverse complement strand
GAGCCGATGTGCTATGCTTGCGCATGCGGATCCTCCCGCGCCTCTAGGGTGTGGTACCAACTCCCCTATTCAGCACGAGAGGGTCCGTCCTCTCCTCGCTCTTAGCATACCGGTCTCAGGGCGAACTCCGCGAAGGATCACGCCGTTCCCCGCCAAGGCCGCACCTCGCTATGGGCAGGAGACACGCTCCTGCCCTACGAAGTGACGACTTGGCCACCTCATGAGGGAGGATTGAAGCACGATGGCAACGCGTTCCCGGCGCGGATCATCACCGAACGTGGAGCAACTCCTGTCCACACTGCGCGCACACATGCCCGAACTGCGCGCGCAGTACCACGTGCGCAATCTCTGGGCCTTCGGCTCATACGTCCGCGGCGAGGCGAAGAGGCGAAGCGACTTTGACTTGCTGGTGGAGTTCGACCAAGTACCGACGTTTTTCGAGTTCGTGCATCTGGAGCGTCAGATCGGCGACCTGCTCGGGCTGAAGGTGGATCTCGTTATGAGAACGGCCCTGAAGCCAGGTATCGGCGCCCACATTCTCAAGGAGATCGTGCCGATATGAGGCCGAAGCGCGAGTGGACCGACTACCTTCGCGATATCCTCACCCACGCAGAGAAAGCAGAGCAGTTTGTTGCCGGCGTGGAGTTCGAGACATTCAGGGCCAATGACGAGAAGGTGTTCGCGGTGATCAGAGCCCTGGAGATCGTCGGCGAGGCGGCCAGACAGATACCGTCAGACTTACGGACTCGATACCCGGAGATACCCTGGGAAGATGCGATCGGGATGCGCGACAAGCTGATGCACGACTACTTCGGTGTCGATCTGGAAGTGGTATGGCGGACCGTCCGTGACGACCTCCCGCCCCTGCGGAGCGCCGTCGCGCGGATGCTGGATGATCTGGAGGCGGGTCCGGACGCGGCTGACAAGTAGGCGGCTGGGCAGGAGACACGCTCCTGCCCTACGACCGCGGAGACCAGGAGGCCTATCGTGCCCCACAGCAAATCGCACCACCATCATCGCGATCCCAGCCGACATGAACCGCGGGCGCGGCGCTCGCGCCAGATGCCGACGCGGCCGGCGACGTCGCCGGCCGACATCATCCGCGAGGATTTCCAGCGGATGCTCTACACGATGCGGTTGCGCACGACCGACCTCACCATGGAGCTGATCCTGATGCAGTCGGTCGAGGGGCATGCGCAGATGGGCCACGGATCGTTCGCAGGCCGCCGCGTCCCCAATCCGGAGATGGATGACATCGTCGAGGCGCTGCGGCGGAACGCTCATGCGGTCGCAGCGCAGCGCCAGGATTTGATCGATGAGGTAGCGGACTGGGCGGACGCGGCGATGGCGGGCGACGGGCCGAACACGCTGGTGAACGAGCACGGCGACGGGCTGATCGGGTGCGGGCTGCTGCGGCACATGGAGGTGGACCCGCACGACGTGGTGCGCGGGCTGTACCTGGGCGGGCTGCGAGATGATTCCGATATTCGCTTGGAGGTGGAGAAGCGGACCGGGGCTCGGATCGGCGGCGGGCGCTCTCGATTCGTAGATGCCGCGGTCATGCATCGTCTGGGACTGGACGGCGAGCAGCTCGCGAGGCGGCCTCACGCGGATGACATCGAAGCCTATCGGCGAGAGGGCCTGATCGTCGATGACCCGGGGCCGGACAACCGCAACGACCAGATCCGCTACATGTACATTCGGGAGCGCCCCGGCGGCGGCGCGTCCGATGACGCGGCGATCATCGCCGGCGGCAAGCTCTACAACCTCAGCGTCGCGTTGGGGGTGTTCCTGGCCGACGCCATCGATACGCTGGAGAAGTTCGTCGTCGACTACTCGGACCAGGACAACGATCTCGCGCAGCACATCGAGCAGGAATTCCCCGGCCTGGGGCTGACGGTCGATGATGTCCACAGACTCATCTGGGTCTGTTCGGTGCCGCCGGAGGAACAGTCACACGTGCCGGACAGCTCGCTGCGGCATTTGCTGGAGATCGACCGCGCAAGCGACCAATGCGCGCTCGACAGCCACCTCGCGTACCTGTGCGGCCACCGCTCCTCGCCGATGAAACTCGCGTCCGAGGAAGTACCGGCCGCGGAGTTCTATGAGTGGTGCGAGGCGCGGATCAAAGCAAGTCCGATCTAGCCGGTGTGGGTGGCGACACCCCGAGTCACATCAGGAGGCGCCAGGCAGGCGGCTGACAGAGGTGAGGGGGAGAGCCCCTGTCAGCCGGAACCTGCACTGGCGCCAACTCAGCTCTTGCTTTCAGGAATCATTCTCACTACTAACCCGCCTGAAATGTACCCAGGCCGGTCGCTGCTTATCCGCTATTGCGGCCATTCGACGGCATCAGCGGGCAACAGCCGGAACCAATCTCCAGCCACAGTCACCGGCGCGATGGCAGAGTCGGGCGCGTCGCGCTTCTGTATCAGCACACGGAATGCTCCCAGCCCGCGGGGGTCGGCCAGCATCATCATCCCGGTGCGGTTCCGGTGTAGCTGGTCGGCAGGCAAGCTCGATCGCTCCAGGAGATCGAGTGCTCTGGGGAGGCCGAGCTGCAGCAGCAAGTGGTTCTGAGACATCTCCAGCATCGGCGCCAGGCCCAGCTTAGCGCCGACCCGCTTCAGATTCGTACAGTCCACGGGGGCGGTGATATCGAGAAGACCGGGCCGATCGAACGGATCATCCGTCCAGCCATGCTGATGGAAGCACTTCAGCCCACCTCTCGAGGTAGCCGATCCATAGAGCGCGGCTGCGTCTCCGCCGAAGTCTATGGTGATGCAGTACCCGCGGTCGAGCCGACGGCTGGCGTCACCCAGCCAGTCGCGGGCCGCGAGGCAGATCTCGATCACGCTGCCGGCAGGCGGCTCTAGGTTCTCATCGTGCAGGTATGCCGCGAGTGCCGGCAAGGACAGCGGCCCCTCCAATGCGACGTAGCTGTCGCCTTCCACACCGACGTATAGCTCTACCAGCCCGGCGTCGGTCTGACGCAGGCGATGCACGGGCAGTGCGTCTGCGACTTCATTCGCGATCACGCATCCCCGAGCCGGCTCGGGGTCCGCGTCAGGGTGAAGCCAGGTGACACGCCCGGTGAGGTCGATGAGATTCGCCTGCTGCAACGCCCGCAGGAACGCGCTTCGTTCGACGATCTCGTAGTGAAGCGCCTCAGTGAACTGTGTGTCGAGATGAGGCGCCGCTTCGACGAACTGCCGGCAGAGCGACCCGGTGCCGGCGCCGTACTCGATCACGTGGAATGGCCGAAGCGAACCCAGCGCGCGCCACATCAGCAGCGCGAGGTGTGACAGCAGCGCGCCGAAGACGGGATGGGTCTCGGGGCTGGTGAGGAAATCGCCGGAACGTCCGAGCTCGACGTGACGCTCGTAATAGCCACTGTCGGGCGAGTACAGAGCGACATCCATGAACTCGGCGAACGTGATGCGGCCGCGCGCTTCTATTCGGCCGCGGAGGTCTGCCTCAACGGTCGGATCGCCGCGATCACGAGACGATCCATACGCAGACGACAGAGGGCCAGGCATGACGGGCACAGTTCGGGGCGCCCCCGTCTTCCTCCTGCGGAGCCTGGCCCTCGCTGTCAGCGCGGGGAGGCGTGCGCAGTTCAGTGCGCAACGGCCCCGGCGTCGTTCGAGCCGCCGAGGTGTCCGTCGGCCCTGATAACATGCCAGGCGGTCTCGACGAGTTTGCGGTTGCGGTTTCGGCTTTCCTGCTGCAGCCGCCGGTGGGCCTCTTCCTCGTTCAATTCGAGGCGGCGCATGAGGATGCTCTTCGCGCGTTCGACAACTTTGCGGGACTCGAACGACTCCCGAAGCTCGGTGAGTTGGGCGCTCAGTTCGTGCAGATCTCTGGCGCGGGCCGCCGACACCCAGACGGCGGCGGCCAACGCCTGCGCGTCAACCGGCTCCACCAGGTGCACCATCGCTCCGCTCTCCCGGGCGAAGCCAAGCTCCTGCGGCGACGCTTCCGGGGTGAGAAGGACAAGTGCCGGCCCGCCCTTGACGGCGATCCGGCGGAATGCCGAGGCCGCGCCGGGGTCCGGGCTGCCCATTCGCAGAACGACTACCGCCGGCTGCAGATCGCGCACGCGGTCGTAGGCCGCGGGGCTGGTCAGCGAGAATGGGCGGACGGCGTAGCCGGAATCCCTGAGCGCGCGCGTGATATGACGGGCGGCAAAGGCGGCGTCGGTGACGACGGCGACTCGAATCAACTCCGGGGACTGATCGAATGCTGGCATGGCTCCCTCCAGAAACGAAAGCGCCTTCCATCCCGACGGAATGGAGGGCAGCCATTGCCCCGCAGATGCCCGGCCATCGTGGCCGGGGGCTCTACGCGCTATGCGATTGGTCGGTAGGGTAGCAAGTATGCGCCGCGATGGCAAGCGGCGCGTGTGCGGTTCTTATGACAGCCCCGGAGGCCAGTGCCAGTAGACGACGGCGGCCGCTATCGCCGCCCACACGAGCATGTTGATGATGAACGGTCGGTCGGAGACGACGATGCGATCGGGATCGCCGCCTTCGCCCTTCTGGTGGACCAGATAGAGGTAGCGCAAGATGCCGTAGATCACACACGGAACGGTGTAGAGGAGGCGCGTGCTGCCGACTTCGGAGACGGTGCGCGCGTCCACGGTGTATAGGATGTACGCCATCAGCGTGGATGCGGTGACGACCGCTATCATCTGGTCGAGGAGATAGGGTGTGTATTCAGTGAGGCTGGCGCGATGGGATGATGCGTTCTCCTCGAGAAGCACCAGCTCGTGACGGCGCTTGCTCAGCGCGATGAAGAGGGCAAGCAGCACCGTGCAGATGAGGAGCCAGTGTGATATCGGGACCGCGATCGCCTCCGCGCCTGCCGCCGCTCTCAGCACGAAGAACACGGCAATCGAGAGAACATCGAGAATGACCAGGTGCTTCAGGGAGTATGTGTAGAGAAGATTCAGCACGAGGTAGACGATCGAGACCACGGCGAATGCCACGCTCACAGCGAACGCCAGACCGATACCGACTGCGGCAAGCGTTACCGCAGCAGCGATGGCAGTCGGCCGCGAGAGGCGTCCGGACGCGATGGGCCGATCTTTCTTGGTGGGGTGTTGTCGGTCCTGTTCGGCGTCCAGCAGGTCATTGATGATGTAGACGCTGCTGGACAGGAGGCAGAAGAGACAGAATGCCGCCACGCTCAGGAGGAGCGACGGCACGTCGGTGAGCTTCTTGGCGAAGATGATCCCGGCGAAGACGAAGACGTTCTTCGTCCATTGCCGGGGTCGCATGGCCTCGAAAAGTGCGTTGGACACTGCGGTGGTATGATACCACAGCCGGGCGGGGCCTATCAAAGCGGGGAGGCAGGCATCGGGGAGCAGCGGGTCAAATAGGAAGCTGCGGGCGATCTTCGGACGAAACCGATCTACGGATGGAGCGGACATGAGACGGGAGCTTTTCGACCGCAGTAAGCTAAGGGTGCAGCCGCTGTCTCAGCGCGCGCACGATATGACTCTGAAGG
>JBEKKD010000317.1:0-5528 GCA_050010895.1 Armatimonadota bacterium | reverse complement strand
ATCTCTACCGGCCCATGGTGCCCCCCGCCATCGGTCTCATCGTCGGCGACTTCGCCAAGCATACCCCTCGCTGACCAGCGGGAGGCGAGGGGTGGGGCCGTTGGCCCGTTCAGGGA
This sequence comes from Armatimonadota bacterium, assembly GCA_050010895.1. GTDB lineage: Bacteria > Armatimonadota > Hebobacteria > Hebobacterales > Hebobacteraceae > JBEKKD01. The sequence goes on along the minus strand of JBEKKD010000317.1, from coordinate 5,412 downwards.
GCATCTTGCCTAATCTGGCAGTGGTGCTATAATGGCCCGCAAGTCAGCTCTTGCCCAGGGGACTGAGGGACGCCGGGTGGATGCTGACTCAGATCTGAGTGGGAGGGGATGATGGCGTCGCTCAGGATCACACTCACCGTCGTCCTGCTGCTCGCCGCCGGCCTTGCTCCCGCCTTCACGGCGGACATGTCTCTCGAGCTTGTGGCCTCTCTCGGAGGGGATGCTGTCCATACCATCGCCGTGCAGGGCGATCTTGTCTATTGCTCCTCGAAAACCGGCCTGGTCATCTACGACGCGTCTGACCCGGCCCACATCACCCGAATCGGGACCGCCGATGTGGGCTCGGCCGCACTCAGTGTCGCCGTTGCCGGGAACTACGCGTACCTGGGAATGGCTAGCGATGAGCTGCGGATCTTTGACGTGTCCGACCCGACGCTACCGGTGCAGGTCGGCCGGTACAGCGGCATGGGCGCAGGCCAGATCATCATCGATCGAGGTTATGCGTATGTGGGCGGGAACTTCAGTGGTTACTACGTACTGGACCTCTCTGACCCGGCGTATCCCGTCGAGGTTTATCACGTAGTGTCGTCCGATTACCCGTATGTGGGCACGATGGTGATCTCGGGGAACTACGCCTATGTCCCATACAACTCCATGTCCTTCATCGAGGTAAGAGTCCGCGATATTTCGGATCCGAGAGCGCCGCAGGACATCGGGGCGTTTGCCATTCCCAACGGGTCATGGCCGATCGCTGCATCACCGGGCCGGCTCTATCTTGGCGACACTGCGGGCGGCGTTCGCATCTGGGATGTGTCCAATCCGGCCAGCGCCAGGGAACTGGGGTCGATCGACACTGGGTATGTCCCTGAGCAGGCTGTGGTCTCTGGCGACTACGCGTTCGTTCGCGAAGAGCTACCGACAGTCGAATATGTCTGGGACGAGCTGCCCGACCGCGACATCATCCACGTCATCGACGCTTCGAATCCCAGCGCAGTACGCGAGGTCGGCTCTTTCGCCATCACCGGCCGAATGAGCTACATTGCTCACGCCGGCGCAATTCTGTACGCGGCGGTATGCGGCCACGGCGTCGTGGCCGTGGACACATCGGACCCGGCTGCGCCGGCGGAGGCTGGGCGGGCTCTCTCGACCAGCGGCGGGTATCTGATGGTCATCAATGAGCAATATGCCTATCTCACCGGCTACCAGTGCGTTGACGTTATCGGGGTTTCCCGACCCAGCGTCCCGGCCTTCGTGGCATTGTTCCCGCATCACGAGTACGCGCCCGTCGCGGCCGATGCCCGAGGCTACCTGTACTGCCTCGCGACCTACAATGGGCAAGGGGCGGGCCGACATGGGATGCGCATCCTGGACGCATCCGATCCGACCCACGTCACCACAGTGGCTGAGCTCTTCCCCGATACCGACTTCGCCGCCCTGGCCGTATCTGGCGATTATGCGTATGCTGCTCATGTCGGCGCTGACATCCTCGTGCTGGACATCTCTGACCCGCAACTGACGCACCTAGTCGGAGTGGTCGGCTATGGCTCAGGCATCCAGACTTCTGGCATCGCAGCCGCGCCGAACGGCTATGTCTACACAAGTACCCAGCCGCCGGCATCTGGCCCGGGATCATTCCTCAACGTCGTGGACGTGTCGACCCCAACCGCTCCGGCGCTGGCCGCACAGCTCTCATTTCCCGACACCTGGTCAATCAGCGACATCGTGCTCCGCGGGCAGTACCTGTATCTGACCACTGACGCCAGGAGCACGGTACCTGCATCAGGCCGCCTGCTCATTGTTGACGTATCACGGCCAACCGGCCCCATGGTGGCGGGAACGGTGGAATGGACGTGCGCGAACGCGGACTGGGTCAACGTTTCAGGCATCGCTCTGGTAGCGAACTTGGCGTATGTGCGCGTAGAACCGGAGATCATCTCCACGCGCCCGATGCCTTCTCCCATGGCAATCGAGGTAGCTGGCCCCCGGCTAGCGGTGATCGACGTGACGAATCCAAGCGCCCCGGCTGAGGTGCGATCATATCCCTTGGGAGACAGCTTCCTCGAGGAAGTAGCTGCGGATCCCGCCGCGAGAATGACTGCGATCGGCAGATATCTCTACTTCACCCAGTGCGGGCGCGGACTCGCTGTTTTCAGCGAAGGCAGGTTCCCGGATGTCCCGGGCACTTACTGGGCGTTCGACGAGATCATGGATTGTGCTGACGCCGGCATCGTCTCCGGCTATCCCGACGGCGCCTACCGGCCGTTTCTGCCCGTGACCCGCGATCAGATGGCGGTGTATATCTCTCGCGCACTCGCGGGTGGGGATGCCAGCGTGCCGGCGTTCACTGGCACGCCGAGCTTCAGCGATGTGCCGACCGATTACTGGGCGCTGAAGTACGTGCAGTACGCGGTGAGCAAGGGCGTGGTCAAAGGCTACTCGGACGGCACCTACAAGCCCACCGACCAAGTGGACCGGGGACAGATGTCGGTGTTCATCGCCCGCGCCATCGCCACCCCGACCGCCGGGGCGGACCTGGTGAACTACACCCCGCCGGCGACGGCCACCTTCCCCGATGTGCCGACGAGCTTCTGGGCGTACAGATATGTGGAGTACATCGCCCAGCCCGCTATCGGCGTGACTATGGGTTACCCGGATGGTGACTATCACCCCGAGTACATCTGCACGCGCGATCAGATGGCGGTGTACGTGGCGCGGGCGTTCAAGTTGCCGGTGTAGGGTACGTCGGCGCTCACGTACAGCGGAGCGCCGCGAGAGTGGGCCGAGAACGGCGTTCCCCGCAACTATTGGCGGCGATGCGGATCGCGTAGAGAATCTCGGGACCACACGATTGACCAAGTGGCCGCTTTCGCGAAGGCGCTCCGGTGAGGAGGATGTCTGAGATGAGAACCTGAATGTGGCTGGTGGCTATGCCTGCATTGCTCTTGGTTGCCGTCTCGCCGGCCAGGGCCGAGACCGTCGCCAAAGCGTGGCAGTCGGCCAGCGTCCCTGAGCCGGTGTCCGTCTCGGTGAACCTCACGCATGGCTCCTGCTGGGTGGCGGACTCCGGGGACAGCTACCTTGGGCAGGCGCCATTCGTGGTGCACCTGTCCTCGACCGCGGGGGAGCTGTGGCGATCGGCCGGCGGGGCGTACGCCAACCCGGTGTCGATCTCGGTCAACCCTACGGACGGCTCCTGCTGGATGTCCTGCCAGCGAAGCCTCGCCTCCGTGAACGACAGCCAGGTGGTGCACCTCTCCTCGACCGGGACGGTCCTGGGCATCTCGGCCAGCGGCGAGTTCTCCATCCCGGGCGCCATCGCGGCGAACGCCGCGGACGGCGTGGACGTCCGCACCGTCCAGGAACTGCTCGGCCACGCCGACCTCCAGACCACGGCCGGCTACCTGCACTCGGACACGCGCACGAAGCAAGCCGCGGTGGGGAGGCTGGCCGCGGCGTTCGCTGACGCTGCCACGACTCAGTGGGGTGGGGGCCCCGGGTAAGAGGGGGTATCCCCGAAAGCCGCACCACCCCACACTCTGATGCTTATCCGCCTCTACCGTCATCTCCTCGGCCCGATGGAAGGGGAATGAACCGAACGCGGGGGACGGGTAGCGTTGGGGGTGGCGGTGAGGCGGCTCGCTCGGTGGCGGCCCTGGTGATCAGAGATGGCCCTCCGCCCGTGGGGCGGCTGATCGTCTGGGCGGAGGGCCGTGACCAACCAGATACGAGCCTGTTTGTGGAGGCGGGCTCATCTAGTAGTATCACAGCTTCGGGTCAGAGTGTTGCGGATGATGACCGAGGGTGAGCGCGCCGGTCGCCAAGAACCCCCTCTGAGGCGGCCGGCCCCCGCCATCCAGGTGCGGAGCAGCTGCCGAGTGGGCTCTCGTGTCGGTCGTCAGCAAGGGCGGCGACGCAGACACAAACGGCGCGGTCACAGGAGCTCTGCTCGGAGCGCGCGACGGATACGAAGCGGTACCCGCCCGGTGGCGCGATGGCCTGCTGGCGCGAGACGAGTTGGTCGGGCTAGCCGACGCACTCTGGAGGCTTACAGCGGCGGGCTGAGCAGTGCCAGGCCGCTCCATGACAGCTCTCAGCGGCTGCGGCCTAACCGCGCAGGTTGATTCTGCTTGTCATGCGGCCGTCAGCCCTCGATGCCGGAGGAAGTCCAACCACACCCTGAGTGCTTCCCCGGTGAGCAGGGGTGCTGATGCTACCCACTTCAGGATGCTCTCGTATGTCAACCACCCTATGCGGCTCGATAGTCGGCTCCACTGCTGGTCCGTCAGCCTGCCATGCCAGTGGGGCAGGTCCCGTTCGAGAGCACTCGGACGCAGGTAGTCGTCCATCTTGTAGCAGTAGAGGCGGCTTCGCGAGGGGCACAGGGAGTCCAGAGGGGTAGGCACCGGCCCGCCATATGCCTCAGCCCTGAACATGCCAGGGGTGAGCAGCACAAACCAGAAGCTGTTCAGCCCATCGAGAACCGTGCCCCCGGCAGTCATCACATCCATGGCGCAGTCGATGTTCCGGGCGATCTGATTCCTGACCGGGAGATAGGAGATGCTCGTCGAGATATCCGACGCGAACTTGGCCTCGACGAAGACGTGCATCCATCGTCCAGCCGCGTCGCGTCCGCTCAGCACAGCATCGACGTTCGTATTCCCTTCAAGACTCGCGACCTGTCGAGACAACTTGTCTCCGAGGGCCCGGCATCTGTCAGCATAGAGGTGGTATGGACCATTGCGGAAGACGCTCCGTCTCAGGAAACAACGGAAGGTGGCGTTCTCGCGCAGGTACACCTCGACATGAGCGCCGATGATCTTGGAGAAGATGGGTGGCGTTGGCTGTTCTCTTGGGCCGCCGTACGCCGACTTCATCACAGCGTTCGCAACGCTGGTTCTCGACGCGAGGTCCTTCTGATCACCTAGCAGGCCAAACAGGGCCATCAGCGTGAGCCACGGCTCGTCATGACAGAAGCTGCTACTGCGGGCCGATTTTTCGTACTCGACCAGCCAGTCTTCTGCTTGCTTCCCGCGTGCCGACCAGATTCGAGGATCAGTCTCATCCTGCGCAGGCGGCGAGAAGTAAGACGTCAGATCAGACATGCCACCCCGCAAGATCGCGTCAAGTCCCTCTGGCAAGGCTGTCATTCGGAGGCCTCCCTCCATGGGTTGCGTGATCGGCGCCGCACCCGCCGGAGCAGTATAGGCGCGAATCGACCGCCGAGCAACACATTCGCAGTTGCGCGCGGGGCATATGGGTGCTGAGTCCATTCTCGCTGTCAACGGCCGTCGAACTCCCCCCCGATCGCCTCGACAGACTCCGTGTTACGGCCACAGCCACCCGGACTGCCGACCTCCCCGGTCGAACATCTCCGCCGACGGCCCGCAGTATCTCTGGCTCCGGCTACCCCAT
>JBEKKD010000316.1:0-5532 GCA_050010895.1 Armatimonadota bacterium | reverse complement strand
GACTCCGAGCGCGTCGATGCCGGCCAGAGCGCCGGCATCTCTGCCCACACTCATCTGGTCCACCGCGGCCACCACCGACATGTCGGACTGCGACGCAACAGCTCTGACGACCTCCCTGCCCATGCGCCCTGCGGCGCCGATGACGAGAACGCGGATTGCAGACACAGTGATTCCTCGCCTTGGTAGTGTGATGGAGGCGGGAGTGGCTCCCGCCGAACGGATTGGCTGCACCGCCGGGGACAAGATCCTTCGCTGCGCTCAGGATGACATATCCGCCGGCGTTAGAACGGCCCGATGGCGACGAGCGCCTGCCTGTCGGGCGTGAAGGCCCGGCCGGCGACGCGGTAGACGTTTTCGGCGGTGACGGTGTCCACGCCTGCGACGATCTCGTCGAACGAGAGCACGCGGCCCCAGTAGATCTCGGAAACGGCGAGATGCTGCATTCGGAACCCGGTGCTCTCCGCCGCGAGGGCGATCGCCACTTTGAGCTGGGTGCGAGCGCGCTCCAGTTCAGCCGGCGAGGGCCCGTCGCGCTGCAGCCGCGCCACCTCGCGCCCGATCAGGTCGACGACGAACTCGAAGTCCTTCGGCCCCGTACCGGCGTCGATCGCGAAGAGGCCGGCAGAACGGTAGGACTGAAGATAGGACCCGATGCTGTAGGCCAGGCCGCGATTCTCGCGAATCTCCTGGAACAGCCGCGAACTGGCCCCGCCGCCGAGGATGGTGTCGAGAATGCCGAAGGCATAGTGATCGCGGTCCCGCCGGCTGCAGCCAGGCGTGCCCAGGCAGAAGTGAACCTGAGCGGTAGCGCGCGGGATTCGGAGGCACTCCGCCTTGAAGTCCGGCGGGCCGTCCGAATCTACAGCAGGGCCGGGGACCAAGTCGCCGGCGAAACGATTCACCAGATCCACCACGCGTTCGTGGTCAACCTGACCTGCCGCCGCCACGATCACCCGATCCGCATACCGGAGGCTTTCCAGGTGAGAGAGCAGCGCCTCCCGGCCGATCTGGCGGACGGTCTTCGGGCTGCCCATGAGCTGCCGGCCCAGCCAGTGGTTCGGCCAGGCCGTCTCGAGCAGCAGGTCGTGCACCCACTCCTCGGGCGCATCTTCGACGTGCATGATCTCCTGGAGCACGACCTCCATCTCCCGCCGCACTTCGTCCTCCGGGCAGATGGAGTTGATCAGCAGGTCAAAGAGCAGTTCCAGCGCGGTGTCGACCTGTTCGCCGATAGTCCGCGCAAGGAGGTACATGAACTCGCGTTCGGTGAAACCATTCACCTGGCCGCCGATGTCGTCGGTAACCTCGGCGATCCCGAGCGTCGAACGAGTGTTCGTTCCTTTGAACACCATGTGTTCCAGGAAATGGTTGATCCCTTCCTGGCCGGCCGGCTCGTCCCTCAGCCCGGTTGCAAGCCAGAGGCCGAGCGAGACGGAGTTGACGTGGTCCAGGCGCTCAGTGAGCACCCGCACGCCGTTCGGAAGAACCGTTCTCCGGGCGCGCGGGCCGCTCTGGCGGTCGCTGAGTTTGCTGCGTATGCCGTGAGCCGTGTAGATGCAACACCGCTTGTTCGCCGTGGCAGAGATGGGCGAACAGATGTTCGCTGAAGGTCAGCGCCGGGGAGGCCTTCTGCGTGGAGGCCTGCTGCTCGGCGGCCGCTCGGATTGCGGCTCTTCACCGCCCTCAGAGGGGCCCAGCAGGTCCTTCCTGCTCAGGCGGACCTTCCCCTGGGGGTCGATCTCGATGACCTTCACCTGCACATCATCTCCCATCTTGAGCACGTCCTCGACCCTCTCGATGCGCTCACGGGCAATCTGGGAGATGTGCAGGAGCCCGTCTCGGCCCGGCAGGAGCTCGATGAAAGCCCCGAAGGGCACGATACGGACTACCCTCCCGGTGTAGATTTCCCCTACCGTCAGATCGCGGGTGATGTCCTCAATAACCTTCAATGCCTGTTCGCCAGCGGTCTGGTCGGGGGCGGCGATGAACACCCGGCCGTCCTGCTCGATGTCGATCTGGACACCGAAATCGGCCTCCATCTTCTTGATGTTCTTGCCTCCGGGGCCGATGATGTCGCCGATCTTGTCCGGGTTGATCTCGATGGTGAATACGCGCGGCGCGTGCGGGGCCAGCTCGGGTCGAGGCGTCGAGATGCACTGGTCCATGGTAGCGAGCAGTTGCTCGCGCGCCTTGCGCGCCTGCGCGAACGCCTCCTGGATGATCTCGATGGTGAGGCCCTTCAGCTTCACGTCCATCTGCACTGCCGTGACGCCGCTGCGGGTGCCCGCGATCTTGAAGTCCATGTCGCCGCTGTAATCCTCGACGCCCTGGATGTCTGTGAGCAGCTTGTGCCGGGAGTCATCGCTCACCATGCCGATCGAGATACCGGCGACGGCACCGCGAATGGGCACGCCCGCGTCCATCAGCGCCATGCTGCTTCCGCACACGCTCGCCATCGAGCTCGATCCGTTGCTCTCAAGCACTTCCGAGACGACGCGCACCGTGTACGGGAACTTTTCCTCTTCCGGCAGGAGCGGGAGCAGCGCCCGCTCGACCAGCGAGCCGTGCCCGATGTCGCGCCTGCTGGCGCCGCGCAGAGGCCGGACTTCGCCGACGCTGTAGGGCGGGAAGTTGTAGTGGTGCATGAAGCGCTTCGACGCGACCACGCCGAGGTCATCGATCAACTGCTCATCCCCCACCCCGCCCAGGGTGATCACCGACATCACCTGCGTCTGCCCGCGGGTGAAGAGCGCGGAGCCGTGAGTCCGCGGCAGCAGTCCGACTGCGCACGACAGCGGGCGAATCTCGTCCGGGGCGCGGCCGTCGGGCCGGCGGCCCTCGTCCAGGATCAGGCTGCGGAGCTCATAGCACGTCTGATCTTCCATGGCGGTGCGAATCTCGGCCAGCTTCTCCGGGAAGGCCTCGGCCGCTTCCGCCGTCAGCGCCTCGATGACCTCGCGGGTCTCGGTCTCCCGAGCCTTCTTGTCCGGGTTCTGGATGGCGTCCCGAATCTTCGGCCCGAACTTCGCCACCGCCTGGCGAACCTCGTCGCTCACGGTGAGCGCGCTATAGTCCACCTTCTCCTTGCCCACCTCCGCGGCCATCTGGCGCTGCATATCCATGATCGATTCGGCGAATGGCACCGCGAAGCGGATCGCCTCGATCAGCACCTCCTCCGCCAGCTCGTCGAACATCCCCTCCAGCATCACGATTCCCAGGGGAGAAACGCTGACGACCAGGTCGAGGTCGCTCTGATCCCGCTCCGCATAGGTCGGATTCACCACCATCTTGCCGTCGACTCGCCCCACGCGAACCGCCCCGATCGGGCCCAGGAACGGGATGGAAGAGAGCGACAGCGCGGCCGACGCGCCAACCATCGCGGCGATATCGGGGGCGTTGTCGGGGTCGGCGGAGAGTACGGTCGCGACCACCTGAACGTCATTGCGGAACCCCTCGGGGAACAGGGGCCGGATGGTGCGGTCGATGCGCCGCGCGGTGAGGATAGCCAGCTCGCTGGGACGCCCTTCTCGGCGGATGTAGCGAATGCCGGGGATCTTGCCGGCCGCGTACATCTTCTCCTCGAAATCGACCAGCAGAGGGAAGAAATCGACGCCCACGCGGGGCTGGGCCATGGTGGCCGTGATCAACGCGATGGTGTCACCGATACGAACGACGACGGAACCGTCCGCCTGCTTGGCGAGGGTACCGGACTCGACGGAGATGCTCTTACCGTCGAGGTCACGACTTGCGATTGCCACTGATGCTTCTGCCTATCTGAGGGATGCGTCGGGAGCGAAGACAGCGAGGTCCGCTGACCTTTCCGCCAGCAGGAACATCCCCTGCACCGATGTCTGCCGGGAACCGGGCTTCTCGGCACACATAGGTTCAGGATCGTCCCCGCGGAAGAGGTCAGTTCAGCGGACTACGCGGTCGCTCGAACGCGTCCCCCGTGAGTATTGTAACGACGGCGAGCCCGATACCCGGGCTCGCGTTCAGCCTCGTGCTCTGGTCTTGTCCCGCAACCCGAGCTTCCCCACGAGCGTTCGGTAGCGGGTGATATCGGCACGGCTCAGATAATTCAGAAGCCGCTGGCGCCGCCCGATCATGATAAGCATGCCGCGGCGAGAGTGATGGTCCCGCTTGTGAGCGCGAAAATGCTCCTGAAGCTGGTTGATACGCGCCGTGAGCAGGGCCACCTGAACCTCAGGCGAACCCGTATCGCCCTCGTGCGTCATGTTCTCCGTCATGATATTCTGCTTCAGTTCCTTAGCAAGCGGCACCCACAATCTCCTTCGAATCGGCCAAAATCGCCGCCAGGCCGTGCCTGACCGACAGGATAGTAGCATATCGCGGGCACGGTGTAAAGCGAACCAACCGGCTTGGTGTCAGCGGATGCTCGGGACGGCGAGAGCGTACATGCCCGGCAGGTCCGGGAGATCCCGCCGGTTGGGTCGCTGTCATGGTAGAGAGCCGGACTCGGCGCGCAGCACCCGCACGGCCTCTGCGCAGTCATCCCGCATCTGCTCAACCAGCGCATCCCGCGATTCGAACCGCCTCTCCTCGCGCAGGCGCTGTACGAACTGCACCCGCAGCGTGCGGCCGAGCAGGTTTCGGTTCGGGCGTTCGAGCAGGTGCACTTCGATCTTCCGCTCGCCGGCGCTCTCGAACGTCGGGCGCACGCCGATGCTGGTAACGGTGGGCCGGAGCGTGCGAAGGCCGGCCCAGCAGGCGTAGATCCCATCTGGCGGTACCAGCTTGCCCGGCGGAAGATCGAGATTCGCGGTGGGGAAACCAAGCTCGCGGCCCAATCGGCGGCCGGCGATGACGGGACCGCGGAGTTCGTACCAGCGGCCCAGAAAATCGCGGGCGCGGTCTACGTGGCCATCCGAGATGAGCTGCCGGATCAGCGTGCTGCTGACAACCTCGCCGTCGGCCGTAACCGGCGGAACGACCGAAACGTGGAAGTCCAACTCCGGCGCCATCTCGTGCAGGAGGCCGGTTGTGCCTTCGCCCTTCGCGCCGAACCGCCAGCCCTCGCCGACGATCAGGCAGCCTGCTCTGAGGCGCTCGGCGAGAATATCGCGGGCGAAGTCGATGGCCGGCGTCTCGGCAAGCTCGCGATCGAACCTCGCGACCATGAGCATCCGAACCCCGAGCGATCTGATGAGCGCGAGTTTCTCCTCAGTAGTGGTGAGCAGCGGTGGCGCGCCCTGGCGCGAGATGATGGTATCGGGGTGGGGATCGAAGGTGAGCACGGCGGGCGTGCCGCGGTGAGGCGACGCCATCTCCACCGCGCGCGAGATGATCGCCTGATGGCCCAGATGAACGCCGTCGAAAACGCCCATGGCGAGGCAGACGCGCCGCCTCAGCCTGACCTCATCGAGCCCGCGAAAAACTCTCACTCCTCCACGTCTCCCGGCCCTGACAATACCACCCGCGGCCGCAGCCGACCCTCTTTCACCGCCGCAATCCCAAGAAGGCGTCTGCTCGCCGAGTACACGCGTATGCTTTCCGCGTCCGGCGCCTCGATCG
>JBEKKD010000315.1:0-5556 GCA_050010895.1 Armatimonadota bacterium | reverse complement strand
ATCACCTGCTATCCAGGCGCCTCCAGCGGGGTCGGCGAGGATGGCGTACCAAGCCTCTTCATCGTCCAGGATAGACCACCGGTCATCTCTGAATCTGGCGAGCCCCTTCAACGTCGCAACCCAAACGTCGCTACCAACCTGCGCCACCGCGGTACATAGAGGATAGGGAAGGCCGTCTTCCGTAGCATAGGAACGCCAGCCCAAGTGAACCTGCCGCTGGTGGACAACGAAGGCGTGAGGCCTTGTGTCTCGGAAGCGGCGGGGCGTGGTTACGGTGATGTCGTAGGTGCCGAGCGATAGCCCCGAAGGCACGAGGGCATGAAGCTCACCCTCGTGAGGGCTGGCAAGAATCTCGAGAGGGAGCCCGTTCAGTGCCACGGTTGTTCCCGGCAGGAAGTTTACACCTCGGACGACAAGCTCGCTCTGTTCTCCCACAGGAAGCCGAGACGGAGTTGCGCCCATGATCTGCGGCGTCCAGTCTTCGGGAAGCCATTGGTACGGATACTCCCTATAGCTGTAATCTAGCGAGAAGCTGGCAAGGTGACCTCTTGCCTGGTATGCTGCTCTGTAGGCGGGAAGGTTCGTGTGGCTGGGCGACGAGTCGGTGTGGTTGTGGGTTTGTCCCCGAACCCAGGTGCCGGAGTCGGGGTAGGGATTGTCCACTTGCCCCGAGCGGAGGCGGAAAGGCTGGGTGAGGGCCAGGCTATTCGCTTGGGTGTGAACGAGCGCGCGCACGAATTTCAGGCTGGGGGCTAGTCCGAATGCAGCCGTGTCGAGCGTCGCAATGCGAACCCCACGGTCAGTCTGGAGGCAGCGGTTCGCGCCGCCATTTCGACTCACCTCCATCGCGTGTGGCATGGCGCCCTCCAGATACTGGCCGGAGCGAAGCCAGAAGACATCGGAGACCTGATCGAGCTCGAGAGTGATATCACCCCTTTCGGCCCGGATGGCCGAGATGCTAGGACCGGTTGAGACATAGAACGAGCCCTCCCGCAGGGCGCGCTTCAGGGCAAACTCGTCCGACGTGGGCAGCAGGGCGGCATACCAACGGAGACCAATGGCCTTGAGGTCGTGCGTGTCGTCGGCCGCGAATCCCCACACGAACTGCCGCCCACTCTCATAGTTCGCGGTCAGTATCTGGTCCCACATCTTGTCTCTGTCACCCGGATAGCCCTTGCTGCCATGGCCGTACAGCACCTCCATACCAGTCAGTCCCTCGAGCGCGAGGATAGACGGCCCATCACCGGGGCGGGGATGCGCCCAGACGCAGAGCGCGCCAGTGCCGTCGACCACATAGCTGTGGAGGGGGTCGGCCGCCCATCTCAGGTGTTCCTCACGGGACTGCGAACCCGAGAGCGGGTTGGGGCCAGTGGCGAACAGGCTGACGATGTCCGCCCCAAAGCCCGGGTGCCCAATCAGCAGGGCGCCAACCTCCTCCACGGCGCGGCAGACTAGGCCACCGTGAGACGACTGCTCCTTGGAGCCAGCACAAGGCGGCATGCGGGTTACCTCCTCCTGAAACGCGACGGAGCCCTGTCCACCCCGGAAATCCCGTCCAGGGCACTCCGGGCAGTCTCCTTCCCGGCTGAGCCGGTGCTGTCCTTGCTCTCATGAGTAGCGTTTCGAGTTCCCCATTCACTGACAGATATGCCCTGGGTGCCGTCTGCGAGCTTGCCCGCTACGTGCCTCAATTCGGCTGAGCGCTGCCGTTGCCGAGGTCCGTACTCGCTCCTGCGTCGCCGACCTTGCGGCGCGCGGGCCAGAGGGTCACGGCGTTGCCAGCGGCAATGAAGACGGCGCCGAACCAGAAAATGGGGCGGACCGGTTCGCGCAGCACCAGCCATCCTCCGGCCACCGCGGTCACCAGCAGGAGGTAGGTGAGGGGCGGAAGGCGGTGCGCCTCACCAACCCGCGTGCCGAGTTCGAGGGAGTGCAGCCAGAGGGTGTACCCGAGGGCATAGTTCAGCACGGCCATGGTGGCGATGATCACCCATACGTTGGTCGCGGTTGTGCCGAGGTCGGCGAGGTGAAGGGTCGCCGAGAACCCAGTCGGCGGGGCGAGTTCGGCCGTGAGGCCCAGCACCAGCGCCATCACCGCGAGGCCGGCGGTCATGGCGCCGAAGTTCTGCACGTCCGCGAGGTGGCCTGGGTTGCCACCGGGTCGCACCGCGACGAAGCGGCCGAGGTTCGAGTACACCGCCCAGGCAATGGCGGCGAACAGCGCGGCAAGCGCGCCGACGGAGAGGTGCAGCTCCACCAAGGCCGCCGTCCGGCCTCCGGTGGCGAGCACGACTACTCCGCTCAGACACAGGGCCAGACCAGGAGCAAGACGCGCGATCGGCGTGGAAGAGCCTGACTCTCCGGTCTGCTCCCATCCCGAAACCTGACGCACCAGCCAGCCGAAGGCCGCGCCCTGGAAGAGAATGGTGAACACCGGATTGAGGTTGCTGACGATCATTGCCTCGGCCAGGGGGAGACGAGTGTAAGCGAAGTTGATGGCGACCGGATAGCCGAGCCAGCCGAAGATGCCCATGGCGGCGACGATCAGCCAGCCGCGCCCGGAGATCTCCCTCAGTCGTCGCCACCGTCCGTCCGTCAGCAGCCGAAGCAACAACGCAGCCCATCCGAGGAGGATGGCCCAGAAGGCCACCTGTAGGGGAGTGAGCCGTACGGTGCCGTGCGCGGCGGAGAGCGCGGCCTTGCTCCCCACCGGCCCGGTCGTCCAGCACAGCACGGCAAGAAGGGCGTAGAGGTAGGCGCGGCGCACGCGGCACCCTCTTCGCAAAGCATTCGACCACGGGACCGTGACGGGCGGCTGCTTCACCCAGGGCTCTCGCACAAGGTCTGGGCAGATACTGGCCTGGGCCGATCCACCTTCGGCCACAGAGCATTCGGCCACGAGGGTCGTGCCTCCTTCCGTCACAGCAGTTGCCTGCTGCCAAAGCGGGGTCTAGTGAGCAGCAGACAGGCGATAGGTTTCCCCATCCCTCGCGACAAGCGGCCCTGGCGCCGACCGATGCGCCGTCCGTTCCATACGCGAGGGAACGCCGGACAGTGACCCAGCCGAAAGGATAGCCGGGGTCGGGGGATGACCAGGCCGGCTTCACGGGCGGCTGACACGAACACGGGTGTCCCTGTCAAGGGCCCGTGAAGCCGGCCTAACATCGCGCCGCCAACCGGAAGGCTGTAACCCGCGTGTCTGGGAAGAACCGTCGCTCGATAGCACCCGGGAGGGTCGTAGCTGAGCGATCAGGTCCCTGCCAGACTTCCCCGCGGTGAATCAACGATGGAATCGCCCCGCCGATGGTGGAGCGTCCCCGCCAGTGGCTGCAGCACTCGGAGAAGTCGTCCATGAGTTGGCCGAGATGATCCAGCCCTCGGATGACCGGCACTCGCCTCAGCCATTCCTGCTTCAGCGTCAGTATCGCGCGTTCTGTGACCGCGATAGAGCCATGCTTGCCCACCGCGCCAAAGCGTTGCTTGATGTTCCAGTCCCTCAACAGCGCCCCGAACACATCGCTCGCGAAGACGCCTTCTTGGTCGGTGGTGATGTGCCTGGGCGCTCCGTGGCGCAAGAAAGCTGTCTCCAGCACCTCCACTACCCGCCCCGCGTTGGGGCCTTCCAGGGGGCAGGCGACGACGATCCTGCGAGAGAAGTGGTCAATCGCCACCAGCACTCAGGTAGGCCAGACATGCCATCGCCATACCCGCATCCGATCCACGGACCAGACGTCATTCGGATAGCGAGCGATGATCTGCCTCGGCTTCACGGACTCCTGTGCCTGAGCTGGCGCCGCGGTGGAGGCCTCCGGTCTCGGGCGGAGCAGGATGCTGCGCACTGCGGAGGCGGCCACGAACACGCCCAGTCCCCACAGCACCATGGCGATGCGCCAGCGACCCCACAACGGGTTCTCGCGGAAGATCTCCCAGATCACCTCCGCGATCTCCCGAGGGGTCTTGTTCACCGGTTCCTTCGGCTCGTTTCCCCTTCCCAGCCTGCCTTCCTCAAACCCCTTCAGCCACCGCCGGACGCTGGAACGAGAGACCCCCAGCATCTCCTTGAGACGTCGTCCTGGGATCTCAAAGTCCTGCATAAGCCCAGATGGTACGGAGTCGTTCCATGGGGGGATACGGCTCTCGGGGACGCTTCTCTCCCAGCCGAGACTCCAGCACCTCAATGTGCGCATCCCGCTGCTCGACCATGTCTTCCAGCACCATCCCCCGCGCTTCCAGCGCTGCCTCTCGGCTGCTGTTGGCCGTGGCAGTGGCCTGTTCCAAGGCCAGCCGACGTGCTCGCCCACTCCAGCGGGCGCCGACAACCAGGGCTCGGATGATGAGACCGACTGCGGCAGGGAACGCCTCCATGTCAAATCCACTCCTCAACGCGAAAGCGGCGCCTGAAGGCGCCGTGCTCTGGCTTCAGATGATACAGGAGCAGGAAGGGGCAGACAACTCTCCAAGGCTCTCAGGCCGGCTTCACGGGCGGTTGACAAGGGCACCCGCATCCGTTACCTTGGTGATTCGGGCCTTAGTGGTCAGCGCCCGCTGGGCTGGGCGGGCACGACGCCTGGCCCTGGAACGGGCGACTGCCGCCGCCGATGCCAACCGCGAGGCAGCGTTGGAGGCGCGAGTGATGGTGCTGGAAGACATGGTGGAGCAGCGGGATGCCCACATCGAGGTGCTTGAGTCTCGGCTGGGAGAAAAGCATTCCCGGAAGCCCTATCCTCTCATGGAACGACTTCGCATCATCTGGCTCATGCACTACTTTCAGATCCCTGGGCGACGTCTCAAGGAGATGCTGGGGGTTTCTCGCTCCAGCGTCCGCCGGTGGGTGAAGGGATTCGAGGAAGGCAAGCTGGGAAAGGGGAACGAGCCGAAGGAACCGGTGAACAAGACCCCTCGGGAGATGGCGGAGTTGATTTGGGAGATCTTCCGGGAGAACCCGCTCTGGGGTCGCTGGCGGATTGCCATGACACTGTGGGGATTGGGAGTGTTCGTGGCCGCCTCCACCGTGCGCAACATCCTGCTCCGCCCGAGACCGCAGGCCTCGGCCCCGGCAGCGGCCCAGGCGAAGGAACCTGTGAAACCGAGGCAGATCATCGCCCGCTATCCGAATCACGTCTGGTCCGTGGATCGGACGCGGGTGTGGCGATGGCACATCTGGCCCACCTGGGCCTTCGTAGCGGTGGATCACTTCTCCCGGATGGTAACCGCGGTGTGCCCGCTGGAGGGGCCCAATGCAGGCTGGGTGGTGGAGGCTCTGGAGCAGGCCTTCCTTCGGCATGGCGCGCCCAAGCATCTCATCAGTGACCAGGAAGGCGTCTTCGCGGGTGAGGTGTTTGCGGCTTTGATGAGGGACTGGAATATCAAGCAGCGCTTTGGTGCGGTGGGTAGGCACGGCTCCATCGCGGTCACTGAACGCGTCATTCTGACCCTCAAGCAGGAATGGCTGAAGCGAGTGCCGGTCATCCGAGGGCTGGATCACTTGAGCCAACTCCTCGATGACTTCTCCGAGTACTACAACCACTGGCGCGGCCACTCCACCATCGGTGGCGC
>JBEKKD010000314.1:0-5572 GCA_050010895.1 Armatimonadota bacterium | reverse complement strand
CGGCCCTTGTCATTCCTTCCGCCTCACGTCAACCCGGACACTCTCAAGAGCTTGCTTGAGCCTTCACCCACCATATAGAATATGCCTCATTCCCGGGTCTAATGTGTACAGAATTCTCCATGTCCAGAAGACGGCCGGACTGCTCGCGTCCATCATGTCGCCCGTCGGCCGGCCGTAGGATGGCGCGGGGGGCCAGGCCGTTCGGCCCACGCCCAGAGCGCCGCTCCGTGGGGATTGGCCATTCGCACGGGCGCCTGGAGTTCGAGCACGCGCAGGCCCGTCCGCCGGAAGAGCAGCGCCACCGTTGCCGGATCGAAGATGAAAGCGTGTTCCGGCAGATTGAGATACTGCCAGTCATCGCCGAAGAAGCGGCTTGCCTCGCACTCGGCATTCGGGGTTTCGACGAACACAACTCCTTCCGGCCGAAGCACCGACCTCACCGCGGCCATCGTGCTCATCGGATCGGTTACATGCTCGATGCTGTGGATCATCAGCACGGCATCGAACGACCCCTCCGGGAACGCCGCATCCTCCAATGTCGTCTGCACCACCTCCAACCCCAGCTTCTCCGCTGCGTAGGTCGCCGGGAAGCCTTCCGGCTCGACTCCCACTACATTCCAGCCCCTCCTCCGCGCCGCCTCCATGCAAAACCCAGGCCCGCACCCAACATCCAGCAGCCGTCCCCGCGGCACCCATTCCTCCAATCGGGCAAGAAGGGGGTCGTGGTACTCGATGAATTCCTCCATCGAGTCAATATATGGCTTCCGGCTCCAGGTAAGCTCCCGAAACTCGGAGTCAACAGTCGAACGGAATGAGGGCGGCGGCCCCGTCTCCGGCAGGCTGAACCACACCCCGCACCGCGCGCACTGCCACAACACCCACGGTGGTTGGCGCAGGCGAACGGCTGCTTCGGAAGACCCGCAGAGCCCGCAGGCCGGCCTGCGCTGCGACGGCTGACCGAGGAAGCGCCCCATGATGCGACCGATAGCTTTCATATCTGGCATGACGATAGGGAAAAGACGTCCCTCTGCCCTATTCGCCTCTCCTCCGCAGAGCGTCCTTCAATGTCATCCACACGAGGCGCGGCAATGCGATCAACCGCGGCAACCTTTTCGGCTCCCGGAGCGCGCGGTATAGCCATTCCAATCCCGCCCGCTGCACCCACTGCGGAGCCCGCTTGACGCGGCCAGCCAGTACATCGAACGTCCCTCCCACGCCAATCGCCACCGGCGCCTGGATCTGGTCGAGATGCTCCCGAATCCAGAGCTCCTGCTTCGGAGCGCCGAAGGCGACCAGGAGTACGTCCGGCTGCGCTGCAGCGATCGCTGCCACCACCGTCGGCTCTTCGTCTTTGCTGAAGTACCCGTGGTAGGTGCCTGCGATGCGCAGCCCCGGGTAACGTGACTGGAGCACCCGCGCCGCTTCGTCGGCCACCCCGGGCTGAGCGCCTATGAGATAGACGGAGTACCCGCGTTCCGCCGCGCGTTCGCAGATGCGCTCCACCAGATCTGCCCCGGACACTCGCTCTCTGATCGGCAGGCCCAGCACCCGCGCCATCCACACCACACCCCGTCCATCCGCCGTCACGATGTCCGCACTGCGGACCACCTCCTGGAATCGTTGGTCGTCGTGAGCCCGCACCAGAATCGGCGTGTCCGACGTGACGATCATATGGGGGCGCCGCCCTTCCACAAACTGATCGACGCGCTCCAATACGCCGCGCACATCTATGCGTGCGATCGGTACGCCGAACATATCAACGAGGTCTTCACCCGTCTCCTTCGGCTCTGAGAGTATGCGGGAGACAAAGAAGAATACCATGAACCCGAACCCAAGCGCACCCGCCACAAGCCCGAGCTTGATGAGGAAGGACGCGCGAACGAGGAGCGAGAGCAGCAGCGCCACCGCGCAGAGATACGCCGTTGCGGCCTGGAAGATCAGCACGGTGTGCCGGGGGCCCAACCCGGTGCGGATCAGCGCTTCGTGCAGCAACTCGCGTCTCTGCCCGAGCGCCAGTCGTCGCGTGCCCTTCGCAGCGCCGTAGATGACGGCATATGTGGTCTCGCCGACCGGCACGCCCAGCGCCAGCAGTGGCACCCCAACCACGAGAAAGGCGGTGTTCTTGAGCAATCCGACGATAGTGATCGCACCCAGCGCGAATCCCATTGCCCAATGAGCGGCGCTGCCCAGCGACGGATAGCTCGGCTTCGCTGCCCCCGCCGCGGTGGCGGCCAGCGCCAGACCCAGTAGTCCAGCCGCGGGCGCCGAACGCGACGGCCCCACGAGCAGGGCGGCGATCGCGAACGTCAGCGAGATGATGGCCACCAGGCCTGCCGTCAGCTTCGGCAGCCGGCGGCAGAGAACGACCGCGTACGCGACTGCCAGGAGCCATACGATGCTGGCGGGAGTGGACCACTCGCCGAGAGGTATCAGCCGGGTGGTGAACGGCGGCTTGATCTCCTCGACGCATATCCCCGACCTCACCCCGATCCACGCGATCGCCAGGCCGAGGGCGACCTGGATAGGGCGCGGCAGTGCGAGCACGTCGGCGATCAGCCCCGCGAACCCGGCGAGAGCAACAAGCATCGCGACCGACTGGACCTCAGGCACGTCGCCGCCGAGCAGCATCACGGGGAACGCGAACGCCAACATGAGGCCGAGCCCGGAGATCGCCCACTGGCGCCGGGGTCGCGCGCCCGGCGGCAACTCCTCAGCGGCCGCTCTTCGCAGCCGTCCGGTCGCATATGGGGCGAGAAAGGAGATCAGGAACGAGGTCGCGACCAGCAAGACAGCGATGCTCGGGCGGAGCTGTCCTGTTGCCGCATTCAGGGCGTGCATCTATGACCCCTGTGGGCAGGGCGCTAGGTACCCGCCTGGTAGCCCGCCAGGTACTCCTGTTGCTCCTTGGTCAGCACGTCGATCCGAATGCCCATGGAGTCGAGCTTCAGTCGCGCGACTTCCTGATCGATCTCCTTGGGCACATCGTAGACGCGCTTTTCGAGGCCCCTGCCGTGCTTCGCCAGGTACGCCGCGCACAGCGCCTGGTTCGCGAAGCTCATATCCATCACGCTCGCGGGATGACCCTCGGCCGCTGCGAGATTCACGAGGCGCCCCTCGCCCAATAGGAATATCTTCCGGCCATCAGCGAGGACGAACTCATCCACCATCGGCCGCACCCGCCGCTCGGATTTCGACATGGCGCGCAGAGCCGGGATATCGATCTCGACGTCGAAGTGGCCCGAGTTTGCTACCGCGGCGCCGTCCTTCATCACCTCGAAGTGCTCCTTCCGCAGGACATGGGTATCGCCGGTGAGTGTGACGAGTACCTCGCCCCACTTCGCCGCGTCCATGATCGGCATGACCAGGTAGCCATCCATGGCGGCCTCGAGTGCACGGAGCGGGTCGACTTCGCACACCGCCACCACCGCGCCCATGCCCTTCGCTCTCATCGCCACGCCGCGGCCGCACCACCCGTATCCGCACACCACGAACTTCCGCCCCGCCATGAGCAGATTCGTTGCCCGCACAATGCCGTCAATCGTGCTCTGTCCGGTGCCGTAACGGTTATCGAAGAGGTGCTTTGTGTTCGCGTCATTGACCGCGATCACGGGATAGGCGAGCTCCCCCTGCTGCTGCATCGCCCGCAGCCGGAGCACGCCCGTCGTTGTCTCCTCGGAGCCGCCGATCATCTGCGGCAGCATGTCGCGGTGCTTCTCATGGAGTCGGAACACGAGGTCGCAGCCGTCGTCCATGGTCATTTGCGGCTTCGCGGCGATCACGGATTCGATGTGCCTGTAGTATGTCTCGTTATCCTCGCCCTTGATGGCGAACGTCGGAACGCCAAGCTCGACTGCGAGCCAGGCTGAGACATCGTCCTGCGTGCTCAAAGGATTCGAAGCGCAGAGCGAGACTTCGGCGCCACCAGCCTTCAACGCTCGCATCAGGTTCGCCGTCTCAGTGGTGACGTGAAGGCACGCACCGAGACGGATGCCGGCGAGCGGCCTCTCTTTCGCGAACCGCTCCCGCAGGCCGCGCACCACAGGCATCTGCTGTTCCGCGTACTCGATGCGCAAGCCACCCGCGGTGGCCAGGCTGGGATCCTTCACGTCATAGCTCATGCGCGACCTTCTCCTCGTGCCGTGACGGCTGCTGTTCTCCGACGAAATCGGCAATTGCCCTGGCGACCGTGTCGATCCTCTCGTTGGTCAGCTCCGGGTAGATCGGTATCGATAGCACCTCTTTGGCCAGCCGTTCCGCGACCGGGAAATCGCCTTCCCGATAGCCGAGGTCGCGGTACGCCTCCTGCAGATGAAGGGGCAGCGGATACCAGATCTCGGTGCCGATGCCGTGGTCCGATAGACACTGCCTGAGTCCGTCCCGCTCGCGGTGGCGCAGGGTGTAGATGCAGTACGCGTGCGAGCCCTTTGGCGTCGCAGGTGGCAGGAGAACGTTCGCCCGCTTCAGCAGGCGGCGGTACCGTTCGGCATGCTGCGCCCGAAGCCTATTCCAGGAATCGAGATGCGGCAGCTTCACCCGCAATATGGCGGCCTGAAGCTCGTCGAGCCTGCTATTGTACCCGACGGTCGGATGGTGATACTTCCGCCCGCCCAGCACCGCCGCGTCCGCCTGCTGCCGCAGCAGACGCGCCTGTGACGCCACCCGCTCGTCGTTCGTCACGATCATCCCGCCGTCGCCGCAGCCGGCCAGGTTCTTTGTCGGATAGAAGCTAAAACACCCCGTATGGCCGATGGTGCCAAGTCGTCGGTCTCCCAGCTTGGCGCCCGCCGCCTGAGCGACATCCTCCACCACGTAGAGGCTGTGCGCCTGCGCCAGAGCCATGATCTCGTCCATCCTTGCCGCTTCGCCATACAGATGGACGGGAATCATTGCCTTGGTTCGCCGGGTCACGCGACGCGCGGCATCCGCGGGGTCGATATTGAAGCCATCGGGAAGCGAATCAACGAACACCGGCCGCGCGCCGAGATGGCAGACGGCGGCCGCCGTCGCCGCGTACGTGAACGAGGGCACGAGCACCTCGTCTCCCGACTTGATGTTGAGCGCGGCCAGGGAGAGGGTGAGAGCATCCGTTCCGGATGCCACTCCGATAGCGTGCTTCGCCTCGCAGAAAAGCGACATCTCTTCCTCAAACGCGAGGACATTCGGGCCGGTGACGAACACGGAGCTGTCGAACACTTGCCGGATCGCGGCAATGATCTTGTGCTGGAGCGCGCGGTGCTGTGGCCGCAAATCGATCAGCGGAATCTCAATCCGGTGAGCCTTGCTCTGGCCGGGGCCTGGTTTCCCTTCCCTCATCCCGCGCACTGCCTCCTGCTATACGACACCCGCGCTCATCCAGCGCGGCCAAGCCTTCGGGTGATAGCTGTCGCAGAAGCGGCACTCTCGCCGCGACCATGCGAACAGCCGGCGGTCGGAATTGAACCGACGACCGGCGGTTTACGAAACCGCTGCTCTGCCGCTGAGCTACGCCGGCGTTGCCTGGACAATATCATACCCCATTGCCACTGTCAACGACGGCTCCCTTCGATGCCAGCAGGCCGCGCCGCGGGCAAAC
>JBEKKD010000313.1:0-5586 GCA_050010895.1 Armatimonadota bacterium | reverse complement strand
CCGCTGCCACCGGATCGAGATAGCACGCATGGTATGCCGGCTCCGGATTCCCGGTCAGCGCGGCCTCGACCGTCAGCTCCACAATGTTCGTATGAAGCTGGTTGAGCGCCGCGAGCTGGTGCGGCAGCGCTCCCATTGCGATGCCCTGGAAGCCGGACTTGTCTGCAATCATGGGAATCTCGACGCAGGCATCATCCGGCAGGTTGCTGATGCAGCCGTTGTTCGGAATATTGCCGTTGAACTTGGCCACCTCCCCGAACAGCAGCCCGCGGGTGATGTACGAAGCATACTCGTGCGACCGGCCCAGCTTGATCTCGATCTTACCCGAGGCGTACTCCTCAAGCTGCTTCTGCCACGTGTCCTTGCTGTGCTGGTATGCGTTCAGAATGTAGGCGTGCACGCCGGGGTTCCAGTCCTCACCGTGTGTGCAGAACTTCTCGATCAGATCCGGCCGCTTGCGGAACCACCACACATACTCGGAGTTGTGACCGCTGGACTCGGTGACGTAATACCCGAGCGCCTTGAAGATCTCGTTGCGCACGATGTCTTTGCGCCAGATCTCCGGTTTTTCCATCGCCTTGCGCAGCAGCGGGTACGCGTCCTTCCCCTTCCACTCAAACCGGAGCGCCCAGGCCTGATGGTTGATCCCTGCGCACTCGCACAGGATCTCCTCCTTGGGCGCCCCAATCCACGAGCCCAGCATCGCGCCCAGCCCCTGCACGCTGTGGCAGAGACCCACCGTCTTCACCCTCGTCGCCCGCTGCATCGCCCGGCACAGCATCGTCATTGGGTTTGTGTAGTTGAGCATGTGGGCATTCGGCGCAACCTGCTCCATATCCCGGCAGATATCGATCATCATGGGGATGGTGCGCAGCGACCGGAATATGGCCGCAGTGCCATAGCTGTCCCCGACGTTGAAGTCCACCCCGTACTTCATCGGGATCTCGATCTCCGGGCGGAATCCATCCACGCCGTGCGCGAGAATCGTGACTATCACGACATCCGCGCCCTCGAGCCCCTTCTTGCGGTCAGTCGTCGCCTCGACTTTGGCCGGGTACTTCCCAACCTCCATGATGCGCTTGACCGCGCGTTCGGCGTATTGCAGCCGCTCACCATCGATATCGATCAGCGATATGGTCGAACCCGCGAGGTCCTCCCACGACATCATATCGATGACGAGCCCGCGAGTGAAACCCAAGCTGCCAGCTCCCACAAAAGCTATCTTCGCCATTACTCTCCTCGCTGTGTACGATATACAGGCCTGCGCCAGCGCTGCTCGCATGCGACCGGCCGGCCGGCTCCGACCTCGCCGCACCTGCCCTGACGAGCCAATCGAACCCCACTATTCCACCGCCGGGAGTGGCTTACCTTCATCCCGGGCTCTGTGTTCTGTTGCGCCGGAAAGGACCGCGGAACGCGTGGGAAGAACTCCAGCCCGAGAGATAGCCGACTCGCGAGGAGTTTCCTCCCATGAAGATCGCCATGATCGGTGCCGGCAGCCTCGTCTTCGGACGCACACTGCTCAATGACATGCTCGGTACATCAGCGCTTGAGGGCGCAACATACGCTCTCATGAGCCCGACCGAGACGCGGCTTCGCAAGATGGAAGCCTTTGCGAAGCGCATGGTCGAGGAAAACGGTGTCAGTGCCGAGGTCTATGCGACCACGGACCGCCGCGATGCCATCCGCGATGCGGACCACGTTATCTGCATGATCCAGGTCGGCGGCCTCGATGCCTACAAGCTCGACTACGAGATTCCGCTCAAGTACGGCGTGGACCAGTGCATCGGCGATACCCTCGGCCCGGGCGGCGTCTTCCGAGCTCAGCGCAGCATCCCCGTGCTCGTGGATATGGCGGAGGACATCGAGGAAGTCGCCGCGCCGGGCGCGCTCCTGCTCAACTACACCAATCCCATGGCGATGTGCTGCTATGCCCTTGGCAAGGCGACGAAAGTCGAGTACGTCGGGCTCTGCCACGGTGTGCAGACGACACTCGACCTCATCTCCGGCTACGTTGGCGTGCCGAAGAAAGAGATCGACTACCTCTGCGCCGGCACCAACCACATGGCCTGGTTTCTCAAGCTCGAGCACGAAGGCAAGGACCTCTATCCGCTCTTCAAGGCGAACTGCGAGAAGCCCGAATACTATGTGAATGAGAAGGTGCGCATCGAAGTCATGCGCCACTTCGGCCACTTCATGACCGAGAGCACCGGCCACCTGTCCGAGTATCTCCCCTGGTTCCGCAGCAGCGCGCGCGCCCTCAAGCTCTACTGCGATCAGCCGGCTTTCGGAGGGGAGTCGGGGGCATACGTCAAATGGTCGCTTGCCGTTGCCGAGCGGTACGGGACGGATCAGCTTCAGCACGAATCACCGAAACTCCAGCCCCGCAGTGCCGAATACTGCTCGTACATCCTCGAAGCGAAGTCGACGGGCAGGCCCTTCCGCCTCCAGGGCAATGTCCGCAACGACGGCTACATCACGAATCTGCCGCCTGGCTGCTGCGTCGAAGTACCTCTATACGTGGATCGAGAAGGTCTTCACCCACTGCGCGTCGGCGACCTCCCTCCACAGCTCGCCGCGCTCAACCAGAGCAACGTTTCGGTTCAGGCGCTGGCAGTGGAAGCGGCGCTCAGCGGCGACCCTGAGCTGGTCGCCCAGGCGGTCGCGCTCGACCCCCTCACATCCGCTTGCTGCACGCTGAACGAAGTGCGCGAGATGACTGCTGAGATGCTGGATGCCGAGAAGCAATGGCTCCCGCAGTTCTCCGGGAAGAAGCTGCGAGAGACGCCGATCATCAGCGTGCCGAAGGGCGTCAAGCCTGTCCCGGTTCCACTCGATCCCGCCCTCGCCGTCGCGAACCGCTTCGGGGCACTGCTATCACAAAAGCCTCGGTAGCCTGCCCCGCCGACGGGCAGCAGGCCGCTGCCTATGGCGCCGTAGTGGCCTCCGCGGCTCTGTGGCGGCCGCCCTCCACGCGCGCCTCCCACACCGCGGCCACTTCCGCGCAAAACAGCAGTATCATCGCGGTATAGAAGATCCACACCATGAAGATCACCACTCCGGCAAGCGGCCCGTATACCTGGCCGTACCGCGTGCTGCTCGCCACCAGAATCGAGAAGAGTTTCCGCGTGATATGCCAGAGGACCGCCCCCGGCGCCGCGCCGACCAGCGCCGCTCGAGTCGAGATAGAGGCCGCTGGCAGGAACCGATAGAGCAGGAAGAACATCAGCACGCTGACGACCAGAAACACCAGCCAGCTCAGCGGCCGGTTGACCTCGTGCACGTACTGGGCCAATCCGGAGCTCCTGTTCAGCGAGGACATCACGCTCGTGAAGACGATGGAAAGCAGGAACAGCAGGCCCGCTACCGCTATAGCCGCAAGAGCCACCAGTTTCTGCCGCAGATAGGTGCGCTGGCCGCTGCTGCCGGTGAGCGCCTGTGTGAGGAAAAGGGAGAGGCTCTGGACCAGGTTCATCCCCGACCAGAGCAAACCAAGGAGTCCCACGATCTCGACGAACCAGCGCCCCTGCTTCTGGGTGATCTTCCGGATCGCCCCAACCAACGCGTCGCTCGATCCCGGGCCTGCTTCGCGCAGCACGGCGACGACCCTCCCCTGGACGGCCTCCGCGCCCACGAAATGCCCGAAAACCGAGACAGCCAGGAGCGCCAGCGGGATCAGCGACAGCAGCGTATAGAACGCGATCGCGGCCGACATGGTCGGACAGCCGTGATCCTCGAAGCGCCGATACGCCTCGGCGAGAAATGACCAGAAGCCGGAGAGCGTTCTCTTCATCACGGTCGCCGTTCTTCGGCACGACCGCCCTTCTGCCTCTCGGTCACCGATGACCTCGCGGCCACGCCGCACAACAGGGGACCTTCGCGCAGCCGCCGAATGCACAACGGCACGGAGTTTGAATGGCGGTTCCGCCAGGCAAAGCAGAGCACAATCCGATGCAGGGCCGGCCCCTTCGCCTGGCCGCTCGCTCCCTCGTCCGCGAAGTGACGGATCGTCGGGCATACCGGAACCTTGCCGCGCGTGTCAGATACCCGGTCGCGGCGATGCTCATCTCCCAGACTGTTCTCACGTTCGGCGCTACTGCCGTCCTTGCACGCTCTCTCGGCCCGCAGGGGTTCGGTCAGTACGCGCTGGTGCTGACCATCACCGGCATCTTCCAACTGATCGCGGCCTTCCCCGTCGAGTCTGGCATCCCCAAGTTCCTTGCCGAGACCCGCAGCACTGGGCCCCACCCGCAGGCATCCGGGCAGCCCGCAGCCCGTAGCGTACAGCCCTACTATGTCGCCGGCCTCTGGTGCCGGCTCGCCGCCAGCGCCGTCGCGCTGGTGCTCTGCGTGATCGGGGCACGACCGCTCGCGGCTGCCTATCACGCTTCACCCCTGGGCCTGCCGGTGATCCTGGCGGCGGTCTCCCTCTGCTTTCTCACTCCACTCAGCAGCTACTTCATGTCGTGCATTCAGGGCATGGAACACCCTCGCCGCTGGGCTACCGGCAATCTCCTCACTGCGGGCGCGGTGTTCCCGTTCCTGCTCATCGGCGGCCTCCGGTTCGCTGTCTGGGGCCTGCCCGGCCTGATGGTATCGATCGCCGTAGGATGGCTGATCGCAGTCGGGATCACCGGCTGGCTCGCCCATCGTTCGCTCGGCTTCCTGTGGCCCAGTGGTGATGCGGGCGCACAGCTTCGGCAGATCGTGCCATTCCTGCTCCCCATTTCGGTCGTCCCGCTGGCAGGCTTCGGCGCCAGGACCATCATGAAACTCCTCGTCGCTTCGAAGTGGGGTACGACATCCTTGGGTTACTTCGAGATCTCACTGTCGTTGCTGGGCCACCTGGCGGTCGTGTACCAGGCGTGCAATATCGTCCTGCTGCCGGAGTGGGCGCGCCTCTATGCCGCCGCCCGTTCAGGGGCTGGGCTGGCTGCGCACGCAACTGGGGCCGCCGAGGCGGCCGAACTCCTCAGATCGTTAGCCCGCGCTCGAGGCGTTCTGCTCGGCATTTCGACAGTCTATGGGGCGGCGCTCGTCTTCGGCGGACAGTGGGTCGTTCCGGCGATCTTCGGTCGCGACCAGGCGGGAGCCATCCCGGTCGTTCGCGTCATCGGCCTCGTCATGCCCGTGATGATCGCCGGATGGGTGGCGTCTACCACGAATGTCGTCTCCGACCGCACGCGCAATGTCGGATGGGCCAACGTCATCTGGTTCTCAGTGGGCGTGCCGCTGAGCCTGCTCTTGATACCCGTTCTCGGTGCGCTCGGAGCCGCGCTGTCCTGGCTCAGCGCCTACCTGGTTTTTGCCTGGTACTACGTCAGCCGCGCCCGGCCGTTCTTCCATGAGGTCGAGGTCTGGGCCGCCCAGATCGACGCTGGCTCTGCCAGGGCCGTCCGCGCCCACGCGCACATGGAGCAGGCCGAAACTTGAGGCCCCGGCCTCGATGCAGTGTCCGCCCTGAAGCTAGCCTGCATTATTCATGAGGGTGAGTGAAGGAGTGGTTGAAGGCGCTTTCGGATGGGCGCGAGGGAAGGCGGGCGGTAGGTTGACCGCGATTCTCCGAGCGGGAGTGCCCACAGGGCC
>JBEKKD010000312.1:0-5592 GCA_050010895.1 Armatimonadota bacterium | reverse complement strand
CCCGCTGGTACGTGCCGGTCAGCACGACGTACATCCCGACCGCGAGCGCGAACAGAACGCCGACAGAGACGGCGGCGATCAACGGCCGCTGGCGGATCCTTGCTGAATCAGATATCTTGATCGCGTCCAGGGAGGCGCCGGTAATGACCTCGCATCCCTCCCCCCACCCCGGCCAGTACGTCCAGGACATGGCATTGATCGTCACGATTTCCTTCGGCCGGAGGACGGAGGTTCCGAGCGGCTCTTGCATCACGCTGCCCACCGTGAACGGGAATCCGATAAAGCTCATCCCGTTCTCGGCTCTCAGCCGCGCCCATACCATGTGGTAAGCCAGGATCAAGCTGACCAGCAGCACCGCTACCAACACCCGCGACCCTGCCGCGAGGCAGAACACCACCATATACGCCATCGACAGCGCCAGCCCGACGAGCGCCAATCGATACCCCAGCGGGGCCTCCATGCCCTCCTCTTCGGACCGCCCCCTTATTGCGGCCCGAAACGCCTGGCGCAGGTGATGCCGCCCGCTCCAGAAAGCAAGTATCCCGAGCGCGATCACCGCTCCCCCTCCCTGGTAGTAGGGCGCGGGAAAATCGGTGCCCCAGTAGTCCTGGGGTCTCATCGGCGTCACGCCTCCGGCGATGGCAGCCACGGTTTCAGCCACCCGGACATACCAGAAGAAC
Source organism: Armatimonadota bacterium (assembly GCA_050010895.1). Classification (GTDB taxonomy): domain Bacteria; phylum Armatimonadota; class Hebobacteria; order Hebobacterales; family Hebobacteraceae; genus JBEKKD01. The sequence continues at coordinate 4,912 of JBEKKD010000312.1, read as the reverse complement.
CAGACCGAGAACGAGAGCTCCTTTGGGATCAGATACGACAGGCCGATAAGCACCGGCGAGAAGTTCAGCGTGAAATCGCCGATGCCCGCCAGCGGCCCGGTCACCTGCCACGGGACCAGCACGTAATCGTCGAGCGGGATTGCCGGGATCGCCGGGACGATGCTGGACAATCGGAACATGAGTCCCAGGAAGAACACGACGCCGAAACCGATCCAGAACGCCCCTGCCGCGGAGAACCGGCCGACTCCGTCGCCCCCTGCGCGGACCGCCTCGAGCGGCACTGTGGCCACTGGGAAACTCAGTCGCTCGTTCGTCACCCACTGGCGCCGGAAGATCACGAGCAGGCACATGTTCGCCGAATACAGAGCGAAGAAAAACAGCCCCCACACCACCAGCGGCTGGAACCAGAGCGCCCACGGGACGGCAGATTGGCCTCTGAAAAAGCCATCCACCGCGGCGGGATCGGTCGGCGCGAACCACGGCGGCACGTACTGGAAGAACGCGTTCGGCCAGTCCACCATCGTGCGCGCATATTCGCGCTGGCCGATGGAGATGCACAGCATCCACAGCATCGTTCCATGCGCGATAACGGGAGCGCCGATCGTCACCATCGCGTAGACGACGAGCAGTTCCCGCCGACTCAGGCCGCTCCATCGCTTGGCCGCAGCAAGGTTGAGCAGCACTACGATGAAGAACACACCCAGCGGAGCAACGGGCGGAGACTGAGTGTTGAAGTCATAGGCGAGATGGAGAACCATCTCGATGTAGAAGCCCGCCACTGCCAGCACCGCGATGAAGACTAGCCCGATCGCCACCGCGCGCCACGTTACCCCCGCGCCCCCGCGGCTTTTCGTCTCTGTCTCAGGTGCCTCTGGTACAGTCACTACCGACATGGGTGATCGTGCTTTGGAACGCACAACTTCGTACAAGCTCCGTAGGGGAAAGCGACGTAAGGCGCACTGCGACTCCGTACTGACCCCGCTCACTCCGCAGTGGCATGAGCGCGTACCGAGAGCGACATGGCGGGGATTCGACCCGGACGGATCGTGGACCTGCGGAGAACCGCGCGCTGTGGTCGCTCTCTTTCATTCGCGCGTCGAGTCGTGTAGAATCACGCGTCGCCAATCCCTGTCAAGGAGACAGTCTCGAAATGCGTTCCAAAGAAAAGCAGGCGAGGGATCCGTTTGAGGTAGCCAGGTTGTACAAGTATCTGCGCGTGGTGGATGTCTGCGACGCTCTCGATGGCATCGGTTACTTCGAGATCGGCCGCATGTGGCCGGAGATTCGCCCGATCTGGCTCGGGATGAAGTACTGGGGCGTCGCCCTCACCATCCGCTGTGTTCCCGTCAACCGCCCAATGTGGCCTCTCAGGACAACCGAGGAGATCGTGAACGCGCACGGCATCTGGTTTGAGAAGATAGGACATATCGGCGTCGGCGACATCGTGCGGCCGGGCCATGTCATCGTCACCGATACCGGCGGTGCGCCGGAAGTCGGCTTCTGGGGCTCCGCCAACTCCATGAACATGATGGCCGCCGGCGCGGTCGGCATCATTACCGACGGCTACGTGCGCGATACCGCAGAAGTAGCGCTCCAGAAGACGCCGATTGCAGCGCGCCATCGCGGCCGCACCATCATCCCGGGCCGGATCGAAGTCGCCGAGGTCCAGTGCAAGATCGGCTGCGGCGGCGCTCAAGTGAACCCCGGCGATATCGTCGGCTGCGATGATGATGGCGTCGTGGTCGTGCCCTCCCACGTTGCCGAGGAGGTGGCCGTTCACGCCCGAGCGGTGCTGCTCGACGACATGCGCGCCCGTACCGGGTTATACAAGCGCCTTGGCATGAAGCCGGACGAGACGATCGACATCGAGATGGTCGAAACCTACTACCGACAACTCGACTGAGGTCGCCGGCGGCGGGCAGGAGCGACCCTGACATGGACTGCGCTAGCGCAACTGCTTCCACGCCTGCTCGCAGGCGGAGAGATTCTCGGCGGGCCAGTTGTGGCGGATGCCGACGGCCATGCCGAGTATGAATCCGATCTTGCCGTAGTCGGAGAAAGCCCGCTCCACTGCGCGCCGAATACTGGCCGGCGTTCCCCTGCCGAGATCCTCTGGGCCGCTGATGCCGCCCCAGACGGACTTGCCAGGCAGCCGCCGTCGCACCTGCTTCTGGTCGAGGTTCGCGTAGACCGGCTCCAGCCCGTGGAGGCAGTCGAATGGCAAGGAGGCGAGAAGAGGCAGCAACGGCACGACGCCGGTGTCCATCAGGTAGACGTGAACGGCGCCTGCGCGATGGGCTGCCTCGATCTCCCTCTGAAGTATGGGCATGGCGAGGGATTGGAACAGGGACGGGTTCCAGAAATCGGCCGATTCGTACCAGCCCCGTCGTTCCACTATATCGACGCCAAGATCCAGGGCCAGATCGAGCCGCCGAGCGTACGCATCATTGATGATCGCGAGTGTGCGCTCGATCACGGGGCGATTGTCCAGCGCCTCCATCACGGCCCCATTTGCCGAGTAGAGCCACGTCAGCCAGTCCATGCCCGCCGGGTGGTGCAGAGACAGAGGGACCGCGAACTCTTCAGCGAGGGCCCGCGCGCGCGTGTGCTGCAGGACCATGCCATCGGTGTCGGCGGCGTTCTCCTGCGGGAAGAGATACTCCAGCTTGGGCAGATCATCCGCGCTCTTGATCATCACCTCGATGTAGCGGGGAGAGCGGAAGTCATCGTAGATAGGCAGGTAACTGGCGACGTTCTTCGCCGCCTCCCAGTCCTCGGTGACCTTCAAGCGCTCATCGAGAGCGCCCGCAGGTGTGTGCCAGGTCTGGTGGATGATACTGCCGCCGTCTTCGTATCTGATCTCGACGCGAACATCCCGGGATGGGCCGACATGCGAGGCAAGGCCAACAGTGGTATCCCAGCCCCATTCGCGGTATCGAGCGAGGCGCTCGCGTTCGGTGTGCCAATCCGCGCGAGCGTGGCGCGGACCGTGCCAGAAGTGCATGCTCATCGGCACGTAGTCCACTTCTTGGCAGCGAATGGCCGCAAGCAGTCTCTCTTTGGTGGTCATCTGCGCGATGCTCTCTGTAGCTGTGAGTGTTTCTGCGAAGGCGACACCGATCCTGTCAGCCGTGCGATGGCAGCAGGACCGGGCGCGTCAGTCATCGCTCGCCGACGATGGTTTGCCTCGTGTCGGAGCGACATCCCGTTTCAGCAGCCGGCTCGCCCGCCCCAGAACCCCGTGAGGCAGCATCTCGCGAACGCCATGCCAGATGGGCGCTCCCAGGTGCGTCACGCCCTCGAGCACCAAGCTTCGCAGCCGCGGTCGGTAGATGTCGACCCGCACGACTTGCTGTCTCTCCTTGGCATAGTGGCGCTTGTGCGGGTGCTCTGACTGCATAAAGTCGGCCACGCTGAATCCTTCGTCGATGCAGGCACGCAGGCTCAGACCCGTGCATACGTCGTTGACTCTGTCTGCCTGGTACGCTGGATCGTAGGCCGCATACCAGAATGTCACCGTATCGCCTGTAGCCAGCGAGGGCTGACAGCAGGCCAGCTTGCCGTCCACTTCGAGCGCGAAGATGCGCAGCCGATTCTTCCTCATCATGCCGAGGCAGAAGTCAAGCAGGAAGTCCGCGTATCCCGGATGGTCGAGCAGCGTCCACTCCCGCTTCTCGTGCAATCGGGTCCGCTTGTGGCGCATGAACCACGCGATACTCTCGCGAACCTCGGCCTCTGACTGCAGAACCTTGAACGCGGCCCGGCGAGAACGAAACAGCCGGTCAGTCCGGCGTCGCAGTTGTCTCCGGCTCTCCGCACCGAGAGTCTTCAGGTAATCCTCGAACGAATCGGGCAGGGGCGCGATCCTGCCCCACGTGTCCCCGCGCACCTCGATTCTCATGCCATGGGCGGTGGCCGCGCGGCAGAGACGAGCGAGGTTCGGGCTGTCAGCACGCAGGTTCATCAGTCGGATCCGGTCCCAACTGGCGTCGGCGGCAAGCTCCGAGGCGAGAAGAGCAAGGCACATATCCTCGGATCCCGGCCTGAGCAGAAAGTCCGTACAGCCCATCCCGCTCGTCCGATAGCTGCCGAGGTACCGCAACTCCCGGGCCGCTAGAGGCGATCTCGGCAGACTCATGAGCGGGATGACCCCAGCCAGTTCGCCGTCGGAGTCCCGGAAGACGGCTGCCGACAGACGATGACTCCGGCCGTAATGGTCCCACCAGTGGTGATACCAGTCCCAACTCATGAAGGGGGTGGCATACGCGCAGCTCTCCAGAAGGCGATCCCACTCGGGCTCGAGTGAGTCCAACTCACTGGCGGACCGGATCACCGCAAGCGTCACAGCCTCGTCTGGGCGCGGTGAGCGCGGCCTGGGTAGGCCGTCTTCAGTCGTGGTGACGTCTCGGCGAGATGACTGCATCGCCTCGTCTCTCCCCCACTCGGGTGGAATGCCGGGAAATGGCACCGGGGCCCGGATTCGAACCAGAGGACCTCAAGGTTAGGGCCTTGCGTGCTGCCAATTACACTACCCCGGTGAGCAATCCAGCACTACACAGCAAGGGAGAAGCAATGGCCGAAGGTTAGCACATTGGCCACCGTGTCCTTGGCCCGAACACGGGACATTTCGCGTGAATGCCGAGCGAATGGAGGCGAATTCGTACCAAGCGTGGATGCGCTGGCTGAATTCGAACCAGCGGACGATGCTTTGCCCGCACCTGCCTTGCCTCTCGGCCGCGCCGCAGCCAGACGGAGCGCGCGCCAGCCCCAGACCCCGTTGCCCTAACGCGCGAGAACCATGAGAGACTGGCCGCCCAGCGCGCGGGCCATCAGGTCCGGACTCAGCAAGTACAAGAGGCGGCACGGGAGCCTCACAGGGGCCCACGCGAGGGAACGACGCTTCTCCCACGCC
>JBEKKD010000311.1:0-5620 GCA_050010895.1 Armatimonadota bacterium | reverse complement strand
CGAGGATCATCTTGATACCGTCGCGATCCTCGCCGTAGTAGTCCGGCAGCACTCGCGAGCGCCGGAAGCCGAACGATTCGTACAATGACTGGGCGGAGCGATTGGTCACGCTCACCTCCAGATCGGCCTCCTCCACGTCGTGCTCTCGAAGGTGCTGGATGGCTTGAGCGATCAGGGCTCGCCCGACACCTTGGCGCTGGTAGGCCGGGTCGACGGCGACGGAGGTAATCCCTCCCCTCTTCGCGCCGATCCAGCCAAGCCCGACTCGAATGAGGATATAGCCGATGATGCGGCCGCTCTCGTCTTGAGCGACGAAGAGCCCCTTCCGATCACGGAAGACGTGGGCCATGAACGTGCTGGCGCTGTACGCGTCCGGGCCGAAAGAGACGCGCTCGATCTGCAGCACCCGCGGTAAGTCGCCGACTCTCAATCTGCGGACTGCGAACACTCTCTGGCCCTCGCGTCTGCGGACTACGCCGCGGCCCCGCGGAGCGACCGCACCTCGCCTGACATGACTCGCTGCGGCCCCACCGCCGTCTCCAGAATCAGCGCGCCGGTTTCGTCTATCCCGGCATCGACGCCCCGCACTTCCGCTTCCCCCGCCCCCGGCGTCACGCCCGGGTTCACTGCCACCCGCTCGCCGGCGAGCGCGTCCATCTCCTGCCACTTCTCCACCAATCCCGATCTGGCCTCAGACAGCAGAGGCCACGCGCGCTCCAGATGCTCGCACGCGCGTGCGGCCAGCTTCTCGAGCGACCACGCTTTCCCCGTCACCTCAGACAGCGATATCGCCGTCTCGCGCACCACTTCCGGGAGAGCGCCGAGGCGGATGCTCACGTTCAGGCCGACGCTGAGCACCGCGGCCACGACCTGCTCTCCGGTCACCTCAGTCTCGATCAACACACCGCCGAGCTTGCGGCCCGAGAGCACAACGTCATTCGGCCATTTCACCCGCGCGGCCGCGCCCGTTTCCTCGACGACGGCCGACGCAGCCGCCAGTGCGACTGCGATTCCCAGCCTGCCTGCGTAGGTCGCCGGCAGATCCGGCCGCGCGATCAGTGAGAGCCACAGGCCTCCCTCCGGAGAAGCCCACGCTCGACCGAGACGACCCCGGCTGCGGGTCTGCCTCTGAGCCAATACTACCCCGCCGTCAGGCCCGCCATCTCGCAGCCAGTCCCACGCCAGGCCGATCGTGGACTCCGCCTCCACCACCACTCGGCAGGCGCGCCCAAAGCGCTGCGTCCGCAGCTCCTGCTGGAAAATGTCAGCGGAGAACCACAATCTCAGCCCTGCGTGCCCGTGATCTCGAGGGAGATGTCCAGCGCCGGCGCCGAATGGGTGAGCGCGCCGACAGATATGTAGTCGACTCCGCACTGCGCGCAGGCGCGCACCGTCTCCAGATTCACACCGCCGGAGACTTCGGTGCGGCATCGGCCGCCGATCAGCGCGACGGCCTGCGTGATCTCGTTCAGACCCATGTTGTCGAGCATGATGACGTCAGCGCCGGCCAGCATCGCCCCTTCCACCTGAGCGATGCTCTGCGCCTCCACCTCCATCGCCAGCAGATGGTGGGCAGACTCGCGGGCGCGTTCCACCGCCTCGCCGATCCCGCCCGCCGCGCGGATGTGGTTGTCTTTGATAAGGACGCCGTCAAAGAGCCCGATGCGATGGTTGTGGCCGCCGCCGGCGCGTACCGCGTACTTGTCGAGAGCGCGCAGCCCCGGCGCGGTCTTGCGCGTGTCGCAGATACGCGCTTTCGTCCCCGTCACCGCATCCACGAAGCGCGCCGTCAGTGTCGCGATGCCCGACATGCGCTGCAGGAAGTTGAGCGCGGTGCGCTCGCCGGTGAGGATCGCACGCGCGTCGCCGTCCAGCCGCAGCAGAACGGTCCCTGGACCGACCGCCGCGCCATCGTGGGACGCGAACGCAACGACGGTCTCCGGGTCGAGGTGGTGGAACACGGCCTCTGCCACATACAGGCCCGCAACGATGCCCGGGGCCTTGGCAATGATCTCGGCGCTGCACGGCGTACCCGAGTCCACGGTGGCACGCGTGGTCACATCGCCCAGGCCGACGTCTTCGGCCAGCGCGCGGCCGACGATGTCGGCGATCACCATCTGGGGAATATCGCACTCGATCATATTCTCGCCAACATTCGCTCGATCGCCCGCCGCGCGGCGGCCGCAGTGTCGAGTGGCACCTCGACCGGGTGCTTCATGTCCTGCAGCGACCAGAGCACCTTCTCGAGCGTGATACGCTTCATATTCGGGCATGTGGTGAGGAAACTCACGGGGTAGAACACCGTTCCCGGATTCTCAATCTTGAGGCGGTGGATCAGGCCCAACTCCGTGCCGACGATGACTTCGGCCGCCTTCGATTCCCGCGCCCATCTGATCATCTGGCCCGTGCTCAGCACCTCGTCCGCCAGATCGATCACGTCCGGCGTGCACTCCGGGTGCACCACGACGACAGCCTTGGGGTGCTCCCCCTTCAGTCGCTGGATGTCCTGCGGCAAGATCCGCTGGTGGGTTGGGCACCACCCGTCCCAGAGGATCACCTCTTTGTTCGTGTGTCGCTGAACCCATGCCCCCAGGTTGCGGTCGGGCAGAAACAGCACCCGCTTATCGGGTAGGCTGTTCACGATCGCTACCGCGTTGGCGGAAGTGCAGCAGATATCGGCTTCGGCCTTGACGGCGGCGGTGGTATTGACGTAGGCGACGACCGGCACGCCGGGCAGCTCCGCCTTCCGCTTCCGGACCGCCTCCACCGGCGCCATGTCACACATCGGGCACCCGGCGCGCGGGTCGGGGATAAGCACAGTCCGCTCGGGGTTGAGGATCTTGGCGGTCTCGGCCATGAACATGACGCCGCAGAAGACGATCACATCGGAGTCGACCTCAGTCGCTCGGCGGCTCAACTCGAGCGAATCGCCGACGAAATCCGCCGCGTCCTGCACCTCGCCGAGCTGGTAGTTGTGGGCAAGTATGACGGCTTTCCGCTCTTGCTTGAGGCGGGCGATTTGCTGGGCGAGTTCGGCTCTGGGGTCGGCAGTGATCACCTGCTGGCATCCTTGTCACGGCCATTATGGCATTGGCGCTCATGGCCTGTCAAACCGCCCCGCGTCCCAAAAAGGAACGCGTGTCACTGCGACGTAGAGATGAGAATCGCCGATAGCTCTGAATGGACAGCGCGCAATGACTGGCAAAGACATTCGCCTCAGCAGGCTCCTCTCCCGCGGGAATGCCGTGATCGTGGCAGCGGATCACGGCGAATTCGACGGACCGATTCCGGGCATGATAGACCTCCCCTCCGTGCTTCGGGACGGCATCAGCCCTGAGGTCGACGGCGTGCTGCTTTCGCCAGGCATGATCACGCGCTGCGGCGAGATCTTCACGCACCGCGGCGGCCCGCTGGCGGTGATGCGCGTCAACTGGTCGTCGGTCTACGCGTTCCACTGGGGCTATAACGATGCCGCGACCGTGCGCGCCATCAGTGTTGAGGACGCGGTCGCGCGCGGCGCGGAGGTGGTGCTGGTATCCCTCACGCTGCGCAGTGGCAGCGAAGAACGGGACGCGAGGAACATCGAGGTCTTCTGCGATCTCGTGAGCCAGGCGCACCGGTTGGGCGTGCCGGCGATCGGCGAGTTCTTCCCCGCTCATTGCACGGAGCTGACGCCGGAGCAGATGCACGATCACATCCACTCCGGAGCGCGAATCATTGCTGAGCTGGGCGCGGATCTCGTTAAGACGTTCTACACGCACCGATTCAGTGAGGTCACGACCGGCTGCCCCGTCCCGATCCTGGCTCTGGGAGCGGAGAAGACGCCGACGCAACTGGAGGCGCTGCAGCTTGCGGAGCGCGAGATACGAGACGGCGCGCGGGGCGTGGTGTTCGGCAGAAACGCGCTGCAGGTCCCCGATCCGAAGCGCTTCCAGTTGGCGCTGTGCGCGGTGGTGAGGGAGGGCGTCAGCGCCGGGGACGCGGCGGCGCAGTACCGCCTGGCGGACTGAGGAGACGAGCATGACGGCAGTCGGTGCATGGGCGCGTGTCGATCCGCCCACTGTGCCCAATCTGGTAAGCGCAGACATACCCGGGCCGCGCTCGCGCGACATGCACTCGCGAGCCACCCGGCTCATGAAGGGTTATTCCAGCCAGGTGAAGCTCTTCCCGGTGGTCTTCGAGAAGGGCCACGGGGTGACGCTGACCGATGTTGACGGGAACACCTACCTCGACTTCTCATCGGGCATCTATGTGACCAGCCTCGGGCATTGCCATCCCAAGGTCAGCGAAGCGGTGTCAAAGTATGCCCACCAGTTGATGAACTGCCACGACTTCACCACGCCGATCAAGCTGGCGCTGCTGGAGAAGCTGGCATCGGTGCTGCCGGGCGACCTGAGCGGGATGCAGCTCTATGACAGCGGCACCACTGCGGTGGAGGCAGGCCTGCGGCTGTGCCGCGCGGCAACCGGCAAGTGGGAGTTTCTGTCCTGCTTCCGCGACTTCCACGGTAAGACATATGGCTCGGTCAGTTGCGCGGTGTTCAAGCAGAGCGATGGCCCCGTGCGCGCGCCGGGGTTCCACATGCTGCCCAGGCCGGACCCCTACCGGCCGCACTGGACGAAGTCGGACGGCACGATCGACACGGACGCGTACCTGTCCTACTACAATCAGTACATTCGCGAGGGCACCGCGGGCAAGGTCGCGGCCTTCGTGCTGGAGCCGGTGCAGGGGTGGGCGGGGTCGGTCCTCCCGCCGGAGGACTTCTTCCCGAAGCTGCGGGCGTTCTGCGATGAGCGCGGCATCCTGCTGATGGCGGACGAAGTGCTCACGGGCGTGGGCCGCACCGGAAAGTGGCTGTGTATGGAGCACTGGGGCGTACTGCCCGATGTGGTCACGCTTGGCAAGGGTTTGGGAAACGGCTTCCCGGTGACCGCGATGGTGGTGCGCGAGAAGCACGCCGCGGCGGTGGAGGCGATCAGCGCCTCGACGTCATACGGCGGCAACCCGATGGCCTGTGCGGCCGCGCTCGCCTCGATCGAAGTGATCGAAGAGGAGAACCTTCTCGACCACGCCACCATGCTCGGCGACCTGATGATGCAGCGCATGCGCGAGATGATGAGCCGCCACCCCATTATCGGCGATGTTCGCGGCAAGGGGTGCCTGCTCGGAATCGAACTGGTCAAGGACCGCGCCACGAAGGAGCCCTTCGACGAGGCCGGCAAGCTGGTCTACCAGAAGGCGTTCCGCAAAGGTCTGGCGTGGATTCCCGCCGGCCACATCCTGCGCATGTCCCCGCCCATCATCATGCAGCCAGAACTGGCGCGGAAGGGCCTCGACATCATCGAAGAGGCCATCGGTGAGGTCGAGAAGGAGCATGGGTACGCGTAAGGAGATGGGGATGCTCAAAGTGGGCCTGGTCGGCCTGCCCCGTGCGCGCAGCTTCGCCGCGGCGTTCCGGACGCAGCCTGGTGTCGAAATCGTCGCCGGGTGCGATATCAACCCGGAGACGCTTCAACGGATATCCGACGACCTCGGCATCGGGAAACGGTTCACAGATTACGAGGCGTTTCTCGACAGCGGTGTAGACATCGTCGTCATCGGCACCCCCATGCCGTTCCAC
>JBEKKD010000310.1:0-5631 GCA_050010895.1 Armatimonadota bacterium | reverse complement strand
CATGCACATCACGAATGCACTTCAGCAGGTCGTCGCGCGGGGCGTCCTTGAGGAGGTAGGCCTTCGCGCCCGCCCGCAGACCTCGGTAGATGTCCTCGTCATCGTCGAAGGTCGTGAGCACTATCAGGCGAGCCGTAGGGATCTTCTGTCGGATTGCCGCAATCGCATCCACCCCGTCCATCTCCGGCATCCGCAGGTCCAGTAGAGCAATATCAGGGCGGTGGCGGAGGAACTGCTCCACGGCGTCCCGGCCGTTGCTCACCTCGGCGACCACCACCATGTCCGGCCGACGGTTGATCAGCGCCACCAACCCTTCGCGTACCACGGGGTGGTCATCGGCGACAAGGATTCTCACACGATTCGTCTTCTTCATGGAATGCCCCCAGGAAGCGGCGCTCTCTGCTTGATCACGTCGTGTCCCGCGCAGGCTCACCGCTCTCGTGACCTTCAGGCTCGGGACCTGCGACCGGCACCAGCACCACCACGCGGGTTCCCTGTCCCGGTTGGCTGTCGATGATCAGTTCCCCCCCCATGCGCCTGGCTCGCTCTGTCATGCTGAGGAGGCCGAAGCCGTGGGGGTGGGACTGCTGAGCGAACTCGAATCCCTGGCCGTCGTCCTCCACACGCAGTTCCACCTGCCGGGGGCGAAAGACCAGCGCGACGCGGATGCTGCTCGCCCGCGCGTGTTTGCGCGCGTTGGTCAGGGCTTCCTGGCAGAGACGCATCAGGTTGCTCTCAGTGTCGGGCAGCAGCCGACGAGGAATTCCGTGGTGGGAAAACTCGGTCTCGACCGAGGATTCGTGAACCAGTTCGCCGACGAGGGAGGCAAGCGCGGACACCAGGTCGCCCCGTTCCAGGGCGTGCGGACGCAGGTCCCATACGGAGCGACGGGCCTCGGCGAGGCCCGTCCGCGCGAGTTCCCGTGCACGGAGCAGGTGTGCGCGCGCTGCCTCCGGATCGTCCGCCAGGGCATCCTCCGCAACCTCCAGTTGAATGACGACGCCCGTGAAGTCCTGTGCGAGGGTATCGTGGATTTCTCGCGCGATTCGGGTCCGCTCCTCCAGCACGATGGTTACCTGTTTCTCCTCCGCTCGCACGCGCTCGGCCATCTCTGCCTGCAAGCTCTGGTTGGCCTGAGCCAGTTCCGCGGTACGTTCCTGAACCCGTGTCTCCAACTCCGCCTGCAGCCCATACAGCGCCTCCTCGGCACGCTTTCGCTCGGTGATGTCCTCGATGGCGAGCAGGATCATCGGAGGCCGCGCGCCTTCTTGCTCGATGCAGCGGGCGTTGAGCAACATCGTTCGCCAGCCGGCGCCGGGCGCCTCACACTGCACCTCGAAGTCCTCGAGCTGTGTGCGACTTGGAAGTACCTCCCCCAGCAACTGCCGCAAGGCAGGGAGGTCCCACTGCCCGTCCCCCAGTTCGTAGATGAGCTTGCCCTCAGTCTCACCGGAACCGACCTGAAAGGACCGGTAGAAGGCAGCGCTGGCGGAGACCACGCGTAGGTCGGCATCCAGCACCACCAAGGGCTCTCGGACGGTAGCGATAATGCTCTCGGCGTAGGCGCGCGCACTCCGGAGGGACTCCTCGACGTGCTTGAGCCGCGACACGTCGGCGAGGGTGACCACCACGCCATCGACGCGGCCATCAGAGGTACGATAGGGAAACACACGCATCGTGTACCAGGCCCCTTCGCGCCCGACCACCTCTCTTTCAACTGCGACTGAAGTCCTGAGCACCGCTTCCGTGTCGGCGGTAAGCTCGGTACCAGTGAAGTTCTGAGAGACGTGATGGATGGGCCGGCCCAGGTCCGAAGCAATCAGGTTCAGCAGCCCTTCCGCCGCCGGTGTGAACCGCCGGATGCGGAGTCCCTTGTCCAGGAAGATAGTGGCGATCTCCGTGGCATCGAGCAGGTTGAGGATGTCGTTGTTGGTAGCCGACAACTCCCCCATGCTCTCGTTGAGCTGGGTATTGAGCGTGGTAAGCTCCTCATTGAGCGACTGCAGCTCCTCCTGCGAGGCTTCCAGCTCTTCGTTCGTGGACTGCAGCTCCTCGTTGAGCGAGACCGCCTCTTCGTGGGTGGCAAGCATCTGCTCGTTGGAGGCCTCGAATTCAACGGTGGCGGCCAGCAATTCCGCTCGACTTGCTCGGAGTTCGGCTTCGAGCTGCTCGACCAGGGCCGCTCCCTCTGGGCCTGCCTCCCCCGCGGCGGGTGGGGCGACGGCCGCTGCGACCTCGGGTGCCTCCTGGAAGATCACGGCCAGCAGCGGGTCGGTGCTGCCTGTCGGCAGATATGGCGTGATCGTCACGTCCACGGCCTCCGAGCTGCCATCGGTGAGGATGGGAACCCGCGCGAGGCGCACCGCCCCATTTCGCTCGATCGCCTGGCGCACTCCTGCGCGCAGCCGCCCCGAGAGCCGCTTGCGAGCCATTGAGAAGAGGTTCAGGTCCGCCATCCCGGTGGGATGACCCAGGTACTTGTCGGACTGGCCATAGAAGGAGAGGATTGAGCCTTTCGCGTCAATCAAGACGAGGCTCGCGCCAAAGTGATCGAGGAGGATCTGCGGAGGCAAAGAGAGGAGCGTCGGCTGTTGACTGCGTGGCACCTGCTCGCGCGCGTCCATCGCCGGTGTCGTCCCGAACCCGATCTCGAATCGCCGGAGGGCGCGGTGGGGGATGGCGCTGCGCTGGTAGAGTCTCCCCTTCTTCGTGATCGCGTTGAAGAACCCCATCTGCCTCATGCCGCTGTCGGACTTGCCCAAGAACAGGTAGCCGCCCTCGTGAAGCGCGAAGGCGAAGAGCGAGAGCACCTTGTCCTGCGCCTCGGCGCCGAAGTAGATGAGGACATTGCGGCAACTGATCAGGTCCAGGTTCGAGAACGGTGGCGCGGTGAGCAGGTTCTGCGTCGTGAAGATGACTGCCTCGCGCAGTTGCTTGGAGACACGATAGCCGCCCTCAACCTTCGTGAAGAATCGCTCTAGGATGTCGGCCGGCACCTCCTCGGCAATGCTGCTAGGATACACGCCGGCGCGGGCAGCGGCGAGTGCCTCTTCGTCGATGTCCGAGGCGAACACGTGGATCAGAGCGCGCCTCTGCGCGGCCTCCAGTTCCGCGAACAGCAGCATGGCGATGGAATAGGCCTCCTCGCCCGTCGCGCAGCCCGGCACCCAGACGCGCAGCGGCGTCCCCTCCTCTTTCGCGCGTACGAGCGGCCTGATCGCCTCCTCGCGCAGCTCCTCGAAGGCTTCTTTGTCGCGGAAGAAGCTGGTGACGCCGATCAACATGTCCTGCGAGAGTCGCGTCACCTCTTCCGGATCCTCCTGGAGCAGCAGCAGGTAATCGGCCAGCGTGGCGACCTGCCCGATGCTCATGCGGCGCGCGATCCGGCGCAGCAGGGTGCCACGTTTGTAGCCACGGAAATCGCTCTTGGCCCGGCGCACGAGCAAGGCGAGAACGGCGGTGACGGCTTCCTCGGCGTCATCCTCTCCTGCTAGGGCGAGTCTCTCATCGCTGGGGTGGCCTCGCCGGATGTAGGACAGCAAAACTTGGGCCATCTCCCCGGGAGGGAGCACGTGATCCACCAGGCCCGTGGCGATCGCATTCTGGGGCATGGCGTCGAATTCGGCCGACTCGGGATCTTGTACGAGGATGAGTCCGCCTGCGCCGCGGACCGCCCGAACTCCAAGGGCTCCATCCGAGCCGGTCCCGGAGAGAACGACGCCGACGGCGGCCTGTCCGAGGCCTTCGGCCAGTGAACGGAAGAGCAAGTCGATGGGCATGCGCACAGTATGCCCTGGGGCCGGCTTCTGCAAGCGGAGCAGGCCTTCGTGGAGGGTCAGGTACGCGCCTGGAGGGATAGTGTAGACGCAGTCGGGCTCCACCGGCAGGCCATCCTCGGCCTCGGCCACTGGCATCGCCGTCTGCTTCGCGAGCAACTCGGCCATATGGCTCTTCTGTTTCGGGTCCAGATGCTGGACAATGAGGAACGCCATCCCAGTGCCGGCGGGAACCGCCGAGAGGAACGCCTTCAGCGCCTCCAGGCCGCCCGCCGACGCCCCGACTCCGACGACGGGGAATCCGACGCGGGGCCGAGACTCACTGGCGGCGGAGTCAGCCCCGGCCGATCGCGGGCGGGGCTCGGATGCTTTGGCACGGGTCCTCGACTGCTGCCTCGGGGGCACTCTCTTCGGATCTCTCGTCATGCCATCTTCTCCAATCGCCCCCCATACTACCCAAGAACTCATCTGCCCGGTGAGGCGCTACCTCAGTCTCAGTCGTAGTATTCTCTGCACTCGCCAACACGCCTGTTCTGGGAGGCCACCGAGGATGAGGCAGCATGCCGGGCGTGACTTCTACTGAATGGGGCCGCCCGTCATCGCCACCGTGGCGCGGCGTCTGGGTCGCAAGCTGACGGCACCGGATTCGCGCGCCGTGTGCGCCTCTTCACGACAGAACCCCGGACGGTGACTCCAATCCGAAGGGGTGCCCGGGGCCGGTGGCCCGGACATTGCGACCAGGCGGGTTGTGCTGCTCCCAACCACGCAGACATTTCCGGCGCAATAGGATCACACCGGGCCATGGCAGAAGCGACGTGGGAAACGGCGGTGCATCATGAAAACAGACGGCCGCTCCCGTAAGCAACGGGCCTCGCGCGCACCTGCACGCGGCGCAACATACATAACCGACCTGACCCACTTCTTGGACGAGAACGGGCTTTCTCCGGTGGACGCACCGAGGCGATTGCTGAAGCTGCTTGCCTTCTTGGGAAGCATCGTCAAGGCCGGCTCCTCGCATCCCGCGGGCGCGCAGTTCTCGTCAGCGGTGCCCTGTCGCAGAAGGCTCTGCTCCCGGCTGAGTCTGACCATCGTCAACGGACGCGATGGCACGATCCGTTGGGAATGTCCGGATTGCGGCGAGAACGGCTACATCAGCAAGTGGCAGGGCAGCTATTGCGACCTGAGCGCGGCGATGGAGCCGGACGCTGGCCTCCGAGTCGAGATCTTCGTTACCGCGGAAGAGCACAAGTGGCTCAGTGAGATCATGACGAGCAACCAGGAAGAGGATGCCATCATTGCCGGAGGGGTGGTAGGCCCCGCGGGCATCTGGATCTCCGGCCGGCCCGAGGACTTCGACCTGCTGCTTGGATCCATCGCCTTCGATGCCAACCACACCAAGAGCGCCAAGCGGCGGCGGACGATGGACAGCATCCGCGACAGAGTCGAGCGGATGATAGCAGAGACAGCCCGGCGATGAGCCAAGGGATTGGCGCGTTCACTGCGTCTTCTGTGACCGGCGCAGCCTCCGCTTGAGTCTCGTATCCCGCTCCGCCCGCTCCCGCTCGCGCATCTTCCGCGCTCCCGCCAGCAACTCGGGCGCCTCCCAGTACGGCGTGATCATCTTGAGGTGGTGCTCGAAGAAGCGCTGGCACCACGGCTCTTCCTCGCCGTGGTGGATGACCGATCTGCCGGCTGACTGCAGCGCGTCCTAGCCGGAGTCCAATGCCGCCTGCTGGGCCCATAGGACACAGTTATCGGCCCAATGCGCACCGCCTGGCGGCCGGGAAGCAGCGCGGTCCTACCTCCATCCCGCATCCAAGCGCCCCACTGAATCCAACGTGGAGCGCGGTTTCAT
>JBEKKD010000309.1:0-5642 GCA_050010895.1 Armatimonadota bacterium | reverse complement strand
GCCGCGCATCCACCTCCACCCACTCCGGCGCCCCCGCGTCTTCGAGCCGGGGCTGGTACCTCCGCTCCCCCCGCGCCGCCTGCGCCACTCCCTCCCGCGCGGGCGCCTCCACCTCCCCCAGAGAGGCCACGGTCCGCTGCCGCGGGCCCCGCGCGGTACGGGAGCACTCGACCAACTGCCAGTAGTCTTTCCGCTCTCCGGCGACCGTGCGACGACACTTGCGCAGGTACATGCACGCATTCTACACCATGCCCGGCGCGGGGGGAGTTTCCACTACACGGCGTTCCGGGGGGCGCACGGCGGCCAGAGCCAACTACGGCTGGCAGGTGGCCCACGAAAAAAAGATCAAGCCCATAACTGCGGAACTTGGGCTAGGAGACGGCGTGCTGTCCAGAAACTCATCCGCCTCCCACGACGCTCTTGCAGCCTGAATCCGAGAGTTGCCTTCGCTGAGACAGGATGTGGTTGTCACCATGCCATTCTCTCCGGCGCCCCTTCGTTTCTCTTCCCGAAATCCGGCCGGGAAAGCAGGACCATGCGCGCATTGGACCAATACCGGTACATATGGTCCAGGATCGCAGGTCCGCATCGGAGCCCCTGCGATGCCTGCAGGCGACTTCTGCCGCCGAGATAGTAGGCTGGCAGCGGAAGCAGGCTACCCCGCTAGGGTGCGAATGATCGCCGCCGAAGCTGAGTTCAGGAAGCGGACCCGGGCATCCACGCGAGCACACTCCACAAGAGGAAGTGGCGTCTGCCGGCGCCGCAGAATGGTCCTACATGGTAGAATGGATCGTCGAGTCAGGCGACCTCAGAAGCCGTCTGAGGGTGTCTCGTCGCTATGTCACATACGCACAGGTTCCCCAATGAGTGAGAAGGTGACCACGCAAGAGGTGGGCGTTTCCGAGCAGTACGGCGCGCGGCGTATCGACCTCGAGTTCGAGGGCTGGCGCGGCTTCGTCATTCTTCCGGAGGGAGATCGGCGCGAGCGGGAATGGGTGTGGTACGCGCCGAGCTTCATCGGCGGCCACACTCCCCCGGCAGGGCCGCCGGCCGACCCCGCTCGCCGTCTTCCGTCGGACCTACACACGTGGATCATGACGCGCTGCCTTGCCGCCGGGATGGCGGTCGCGGGCGTCGATGTGGGTGAGTCCGCCGGCAGCCCCGACGGCCGGCGCGGCTTCACCGCGTTCCACGAGGCCCTGGTGAAGGGGTACGGCCTCTCCTTCGGAGCTTGCCTGCTCGCGCAGAGCCGCGGCGGGCTGATGCACTATAACTGGGCGGTGGAGCACCCGGAGTTCGTCCGCCGCATCGTCGGCATCTACCCGGTGTGCGATCTCTCGGGCTGGCCCCGGGTCGAGCAGGCCGCGCCGGCCTACCGCATGACACCGGAGGAGCTGCAGGCGGCGCTTCCTCGCCACAACCCCGTGCTCCGGCTCGCGCCGCTGGCCGCGGCGAAGGTGCCCATCCTGCATCTGCATGGTGACCACGACAGCGTGGTCCCACTGGATCTGCACTCGGGCGAGCTCGTCCGTCGCTACCGGGAGCTGGGCGGGTCGATCGAGCTGGTCGTCATTCCCGGCGCCGAGCACGAGGAGATTCCGGCATTCTTCGAATCGCCGCGGGTCCCTGAGTTCCTGATCGGAGGGAAGTAGTCATGTCGTCGCTCACCAGGTGTGCACTGCTCGCACTATGCCTCGCGGCCCTCGCCCTTCCGGCGGGCTCCGCGTCACAGGAGAGAACCATGAGCAATCCCAGCGCCGATGCCCCACCGCGCAAGGTCGTCATCGGCACGATGATGCACGCGATGTACAGCAGCTACCCCGGCCTCGACGCTCGTCTCAAAGAGCTGAGTGACTTCATCGACCGCATGGCCGCGGAGGCGAAGCGCACGTACGGCACGGGACTCGACCTCGCCGTGCTCCCCGAGAACGCCGTCACCGGCGGGTTGGAGGGCGATCCCAAGAAGATCACCTTCCCGCTCGAGGGCAAGGTGCTCGACGTCATGGGCGCCGCCGCCCGCAAGCACCATACGTACATCGTCGTGTCCATGGGCTTGGCCGAGGATCCGGCCGGGGGGATCTACACCAATGTTGGCGTGCTCCTCGACCGCACCGGAAAGCCGATCGGCATCTACCGCAAAGTGCATCTGGTGGACTCGGCGCCGGCCGGGAATCTGGAAGGCGGCCTCAGCCCGGGCAAGGAGTTCCCCGTCTTCCAATGTGACTTCGGGAAGCTGGGTATCGAAATCTGCTATGACATGTCCTATGACGACGGGTGGGAGACGCTGGCGCGCAAGGGCGCGGAGATCGTGGTCTGGCCCTCGCAGTCACCGCAGACCGTGGCCCCTCGCTTGCGGGCCCGCCAGCACCACTACTTCGTGGTGTCGAGCACCTGGCGCAACAACGCCTCGTTCTTTGATCCCACCGGCGACCTCATCGCGCAGACGAAGGAGCCCTCCAGCGTGTGCGTCGAACGGGTCGATCTGAGCTACGTACTGCTCGACTGGCAACCGAAGCTCCAGAACGGCAAAGCCCTCACCGACCGCTACGGTAAGGCCGTTGGGTACCGCTACAGCGAGGCTGAAGACGGCGGGATCTTCTGGTCGAACGACCCGAAGACGCCGGTCATGCAGATGGTGCGCGAACTGGGCCTGGAACTCAGCGACGACGCAGTGGAACGCAGCCGCCAACTGCAGAACCAGATCCGCGGCGGCCCACCCAGCCGGGACTGATCCAACAGAGACAACGGCCTCAACACGAAGCGCACCACGGACACCAAGGGAACACGAAGGGGAAAACGCGGTGATGGACATGGCGCCTGTGCCATGTCCATCGTTCTCTGTCCTTTGTGTCCTTCATGTTCTTCATGTTGAGGAGCCCGTGCTATCCAACAGCCCATCGGCGCAATTCAGACGGGCGGGACGGCTCTGCGGCGATGGTAGTCCAAGACATGACAGCGACCGCAAGCTTGCCTGGGGACAGACGCTGCAGTCGCGATCCCCCGCTTCCGGCCGTGCCACGAGCACGCGGCCGCGCCAATGCCATCCGCTCCGCCGGGGTCCGTCTGCTGCCGCCATGCTTTGCCTGGCCTGAGCTTGCAAGGCCGGTTCCATCGCCGCGTAACACCCGCGGCTACCTCGGTAAGTCGTGGCCGCTCCGGCCGATCCGTTCCGACGCCCCCCTCATTGTCATCGCTTCGGCCCGCGCTCCTCTCTTCCCACCCTCTCCACTCTCACCGCCACCTCCCCCTCCAGCCTATCGACCCGGACCCGCAGCGATCCGCCCGCGCAGACCGCATCATCCATCGCCCTCTCGACCTCACTTACCGTGCCAAAGAGCGCCACCTGGTATCGCCCGTCGTGCAGCCCCGACACACTCATATCCACGTCTCTCATCGCCACCGGCGTCTGTCCCAAGTCCCGCGGTAGGCGCGCGTACGTCTGATTCTGTACGTAGAGGAACCCGCGTTCGCCGTTGCTCAGCCCGCTCGCGGCAACGAACCGTCCTGCTTCGCTCTCGCGGAACGTGAAGTGATAGCGCCGCACCCGTATCCAGTCACCGCCCGTTCGCGCATTGTCCACCGAAACCCGGTGGCGCCCCTTCGGCAGCGGCGTCTTGACCCACCGCTCACTGTCCCGGAGCTCGCGTCGGCCTCCGGTGAGGTCCACCCGCGTCGCCCTGCGATCATCGATCCTGACCTCGAGGAGTTGATCGCCCCCGCCGATCTCCTCCACCTCCAGCACCAGCTCTCCGTCACTCGGCATGTCGACCACGAATGTCGGCGGGTTCCGCCACGCCGTAACGTGCGCTGCATCGCCATAGAGAGTGCTTCCCAGCCCTGTGATCACCTGGCTGCTCTCCCGGAGATCGATCGCGAATGTATTCCCACTCGCCTTCACTCCCCACTCCGGCACGTCTCCCGCGGGCGTGAGAGTGACGATCCGCACCAGGCTTCCGGCCGCATCCGCCTTCGCCGAGATCGCCTCAGCCTTGAGCGGCTGCCATCGCCCGTGATTCAGGCCCAGGCCCGATGCGAGCTTCAGCGGCGGCGCAAACACGTCCCACGCATTCAGCCGATCCACCATCGTATGCGGCCATACCATCACCGCCGCCATCCCCCGCGCCAGGCCATTCCAGATCGACTCGCGCAGCATCGGCACGAACCAGTCGCGGTTGCTGGCGAACTCGCACTCCTGCTCCACGTTCGGCTTGTCGGCGCCGAGATCGCCCGCACCCGCCTGCGCGTAGTCCATCAGGTCATTCGCCTGGAAGTTCGACCCGTAGACGATCGGCCGGTACTCTCGAACCAGGTCGTGCACGTACCCCCGCATCTCCTTCAGCCAGTCCCGCACTTCCGGGCTCGCCTCCGACTCGTCGTTCCAGGAGTTGATCGCCCATAGCGATGTGCTATAACCCCAGCGCGCGAGGATGTACCGCAGGCGTTTCCTGTACAACTTCCGCGCCTCCGCAGATGAGAACACCTCCTCGGGCCTGACGCACGGCCCGCCATTGACCACGTTGTAGGGATTGCTGACCCACTCCTCGACCCCGCCGGTCTCGTACTGCTCGTTGTCGTCTTCGGTGACCAGCATCACCCGCAACCCGTTCTTCTCGGCCAGTTCGAGCACGCGGTCGAGTTCCGCCGCCATCATCTGGTTGTAGTAGCCCGCCCCCGCATACCCCATCCAGCTCGTCCCCGCCTCCTGCACCTGTGGCGTCCACTCCAGCCACGCCCAGTGGCACAGCCACACCCGCGTCGACGACATCAGGCCCTTCGCTCGCCCGAAGTAGTACTCGTAACTCGCCACCGGATCGCCCGGATCGCCAGTCCGCGTCCACGCCACGTTTGACCCCGTTGCGAAGAACAGCGATCCATCCCCGCTGTCCTCGAAGTACATCGGGTTCCCCGCGCTCACGCGAATGAATCCCGGCCCGCGGGACGGAGTCGCGCGGAACGAATACGCCTCTGTGCGGAAGCTTCTCCCGGCGCCATCCCTGGCCGTGATCCGCACGCTGTACTCACCCGCCACCGGCGGCGCGAACCGCAGCCTCCACGATGGAGTGCCGCCCGGCCCGAACGGAATCCCGCCCTGAAGCTGTGTCACCCCCGAGGTCGGCTCGAACGGCACGAAGTAGAACGCCGGCACGGACACCACCGTTCCGTCCGGCAGCGTGAACTCGCCCTCAACGTCGATCTCGTCCGGGTCGAACGGGTTCGTGTACGTGGCATCGAGGTGGAACGTGGCCTCCAGCCTTCCGAACTGCTTTACTACCGCGCTGCTAGGCTGCACGTCGCGAACACGCAGCTCATCCGACCGCGCCGCGAACTGGGCGCGGACCTCTTTCATCACCACACCGACCGGCCGGCCGGCTGTTTCCCTCGTCGCCCCAGCCGCCGCGACTCCGCAGCCGCTTGCCACCACCGAGAGCATGCCGAACAGCAGCACCATCACCCTGACCGGAGACACGGGGCCCATCACTCCTTCCCACGTGACGGCGGAGCGCCCGAAGGCGCTCCGCCGATAGCTAACGGCGCCCAACACCTACTTCACGGCGCTCGCGCGAGGCTGTGCTGACCTCAGTGGCTGCCGTTCTGCCGACAGCATGGGTATGTGCAGGCTTGAATGCCGCCCGTGATCGCCC
>JBEKKD010000308.1:0-7708 GCA_050010895.1 Armatimonadota bacterium | reverse complement strand
GTATAGTAAGTAAGCTATATATAGCCTGATTGCCTAGCAAGCAACCGACGCAGACTGCGCGACACCTGAGTCTATCAGAAGTCGGGGGAGGATGAAAGCCGGGTTGCCGCGCGAAGTGTGATCGGGAAGTCTGGGCCGCCAGGAAGCAGCAGGGCTGTCATCCCGAGAGTGACTCGCAGCTCGCGGGGTGAGCTATGCGAGAGATCGAGATCAGCGGAAGCGACTGGAGGGCAGGCGACTCTCTCCCCGTCGGCGCAAGGCTGTCATCCCGAGCGACTCGCAGCCCGCAGGGGCGAGTTATGCGAAGGATCAAGACCGGCGGAGCCGACCGGGGGGAGGCGACTCCCCCCGCGTCGGCGCCAGCACCCCCATGCAGCCCGCCAGTGGCGGAGTGGGCCGGTGGTTGCGGCGCGTGCCCTTCGGGCAGCCGCCGCATGACAGCCAGGCGACAGCTCGAACGGTCGTCGGCGCTGACGCGCCTCCGTCTCGCTGATCGCCCTCATGCAGTCCGCCAGTGGCGGACTGCATGAGGTTTGTGGAATATGGGAACAGTGTGGGATTGACGATGCGCGGTGGAGCGGGTAGCATCGCGGTGCATACGAACAAGCGGTTACCGAACGAACGGAGGACTTGGATGAAAGGCAACTTCCTGGCAGGTATGTTGGTCGGCGCGCTGGTCGGCGCAGCCGTTGGGATCATCTTCGCCCCGGACGCGGGTGAGGATACCCGGGAGCGAGTCGTGGAAGGCGCGAAGAAGCTCGGAACAGGCGTCGCCGAGAAAGCGCGCACTGTGGTCCGGCGCGGCGAGAAGAAGGAAGAAGGGATGGAAGAGGGCGAGTAAGCAGCCCCTCCTTCATTTCATCCCAGCGACCAGGCCCTCCGGCTCGGTCGCTGATATGCCGTGACGGGCGGCCCGACGAGGGCCGCCCGTTGTGTTCTGCCTCGGCGGGGGCTGCGCCACCAAAGGAACTGCACGGCTACTCAAGGCGCAGTGTGAAGTGGAACAGTTCCTGAAAGAACGCGTCTCGGACTTCCGGCTTCTCGATCATCTCTACTATATCGTAGTACTTCTCCACCAGACGGTCGTCGCCGATTCGCCGCCGCAGCTCCTGCGTGTAGACGGCCGAGAGAAAGAAGTTCCTGCAACGGGGACTGCCTCTGAGAGAGTGCTCGAAGGACTTCTTTGCCGCCCCATATCTCTCAAGCGCTCCTGCGGGGTCGGTTCCGCCCTTGATCTCGACTACGGCCAGGAGTTCGCCGCCTGACGGTCCTCCGCGCGAGAAAGCTATGTCGGGTTCTGATCCGTAGCGCATCAGAACGTTCTCGCGCAATTCGCAGGCGACAGGCAGCTTCTCCTGTATTTGCTCGCGACTGACCCGAGGGCTAACCAGCAAGTCGCGGTCTATGAGGTAGTCCATCACCCACCTGCGCACTTGCTGTTCGGCGAGGTCGCCGACGCGGTTGCGCATGACGCCGTCAAGGGTGATGCCAAGGGTTGCAATGATCGTGCGGTGGCCGTTCTCGAGTGTCCACTTCGCAGAGCTCGTGACGATCGAGCAGATGAAGGTGTTGTAAGTCTGTGCCATCTTCAGCGCCTTGGCACTGCTCAGCTTCGTCTTGCTGCTCCTCTTTTCGATGTTCTCGACAGCTCCGAAATACGTCTTAGCGGCCTTGATCGAAAGTCCACACATACCGCGATAGTACAAGCTAGTGGACGGCTGATCCTGCAGGACATCGGGATGGCAGAACACGAAGCGCGGATCGTAGTGCTTGACGTTGACTGCATAATCCCAAACCCGCTCCTCTATCATTAGGCTCTGCCGATCCGCCCAGTCCAATTCGCCAATGAAACTCTTGAGATCGCGGTATGCCTTGAGGTCGTCCCGCTTCTGAAGAGATGTGACGATCAGCAGTGCTTTCAGTAAGCGTTGCCTCTCGGTGTACTGACCAGATGGCGCCATAATGCAGCCTGTCTCCCTTACCCCGCTTGCTTGCTCGGCTTATACCACACGTACACGCACTTTCGCAATTCTCGACGGCCGTGTGCGCCCATCAACGTTATCATTCACCATCACGACGCGGCCGCCAGGCGCGAGAACGCGGCTCAACTGCTTTATGACCAAGTTCATTTCGAAGAAGTAGTGCTCGACCATTCCAGGGATGTTGGTGTTGTTGAGTTCGCGGGCATCCCGCGCTTCCCTCAGAATCTCCAGTACCTCCTGAAGCGCACGTTGGCTGTCAAAGGCTGACTCGCAGTCTCGGTACTCGGCCTCGCGGCCACATTCCCGGAACAGCGCAGACAACACCTCGCGCTTTGTCTTGTTCTCTACCGTCGCTGAGAGCAGTTGCTGACGAAGATTTGTGACGTCTTTCTCGCCGTAGCCCATGAACGCCAGTTCCAATGCGTACGTTCGCGTATAGTCGTACCGGTTGCAGTAAGGCGGAGACGTCAACATCAGATCGAAAGACGCGTCTTGCAGAGCCGGCAATTGCTCGAGGCAAGATCCGTTGATGATGTCTACATTGTTCGAGAACGTTCCACCGTTGCGCTGCGCTATGTCCGCCTGCATGAGCCTGAGCTTACTCAGGAGAGCAGTCCTGAAGTCAGGGATCGGGCCCTTGCTGAAGTTGGACCTCAGTACCCTTTCGGAGCGCGAGTCCCACCTCAGGTACTGCCCATCCTTCCTTGTGTAACTGACATCCTCCAGTACCGAAAGGGCTGCAAACCAGAACAGGTACCGAACGTCAGGCTCGGCGATTCCCTCGTGAAACTGCATGAATGCCGAGATGGCGTCTTCAGTGTCTGGCGCGAACGCGCTGGCTGTTATCCGCAAATGCCGGAAGCGATAGGTGGCGCCGGCGCGTTTGCGCAGACCGAGCTTGGCAATACGTTTGAGTTCATGCTCAAAGGCCGCCGGGTCCACTGTGTCCGCCAGGAGCCGCGCCTTCATTGCGGCCGTGCCCACCGGCAACAGCTCTATGCCTGTGGCATGCCAGCCTTCCTTGGTGGCCGTTGTCAACGTTGTGCCAGCGCCCGCAAATGGGTCGAGAATGCGACCGGCGCCAGTCTCTCCGCAGGGGAACCTGTGCAGGATGTGCCTGACGAATTCGTGTGAAAACGCTTCCTTGAACTTGAACCACCGATAGAAAGGGGTGGTCTTGTTCGACTGGAAGGAGACGAGCGATCTACTGAGATCGGGGTTCACAACCAATGCGGCCGAGTACCGCTCGTGAAGAGCATCTCGCTCGGCAGTGCGGGACCTGATAGATGTGCGCCTCTGCACAGCGATGGCAGGCTTGGAGCGACCAAACAGGTCAACCGCGTACTGCGCCGATGGCTCTGCGACGGCATCGGGCTGGGCCGTGCTGGCAGGCTGCTCGCCTGTGATGACGACGTTGCTGACAGAGCGGGCTATAAGGTCGGCAACAAATCCCTGTATCGAGATGTCCTCGAGGGCAGCCTTCACTCGCAGCTTACGGTGAGTGCTTTCGGGCAGCTCTACGTGTATCTTCTTGCCTCTGGCCTTCGGCCTTGTTGGCATATGCAGCCTCCCGTGGTACAAACCAAAGGTACAAACATACCGGCGGTGCAATATACCATACGGACGAAAAGAAGGCAACAGGCGTTTGCGTGCCGCTGCTGCAAGGCAAGTGATCGCTCTTCCCTACTCCCTAATCCCCGCCGCCAGCCTCTCACGCAAGGCCGCGCGGATGCGCGTCATGTGCGCTTCGACCTCTTCGTCGGTGAGCATGCGCCCGGCGTTGCAGAGTGTCAGCGAGAAGGCGAGGTTGCGCTGGTCGGGCGGGAGCGGCCTGCCCTCGTAGGCGTCGAAGAGCGTGACTGATTCGAGATCATCGCCCGCGGCACCGGCGGTCGCTGCAACGCCGCGTCGCGGTCGCTACCAGTCCACACGGATCTGATCGAATCAGCGGCTTTCCGGCCGGATTTCTAGCTCGAAAGCGATCGCGAGGGTTCCCTCAGCCGTCTGCTCTTCTCCGTGATG
The DNA here is from genome assembly GCA_050010895.1 of Armatimonadota bacterium. GTDB lineage: Bacteria > Armatimonadota > Hebobacteria > Hebobacterales > Hebobacteraceae > JBEKKD01. Next base: position 3,704 of record JBEKKD010000308.1, on the reverse strand, counting down.
CTGGCCATCAGCGTTTCGAACGACTTCGCGAAGAGATCGACGCCTTCGATGGTCAACTGCTCCGTGATCTGGTCCAGGCTGATGCCGAGGTCGGCGAGCCGGTCGATCCGGGCGCGCGCCTCGTCCAGTCCCGCCTCCACAGTCGGGTTGGCCCTGCCATGATCCAGAAACGCCTCCATCGTGGCGGGCGGAACCGTGTTCACGGTATTTGGGCCGATCAGCTCCTCAACATAGAGCGTGTCCCGGTACTGCGGGTTCTTGGTGCCGGTGCTGGCCCACAGGGGGCGCTGCACCTTCGCTCCCCGCGCGGCCAGCGTCTCCCACCGCGGACCGCTGAAGATCTCCCCAAACCGCGCGTAGGCGATCTTCGCGTTCGCGATCGCGACCGTGCCCTGCAGTTTCGTGTTGCCGATTTTCTCCAACGCCTTGTCCGCCGCGGTGTCCACTCGACTCACGAAGAACGAGGCAACCGACGCCACTCCCGAGATGTCCTTGCCGTCGGAAAGACGTTTCTCCAGTCCTGCCAGGTACGCCTGGGCCGATGCCTCATACTGCGCCAGCGAGAAGATCAGCGTCACATTGACGTTCACTCCCTCGCCGATAAGCCGCTCGATCGCCGGAAACCCCTCGGGCGTGGCCGGCACTTTGATGAAGACGTTCGGCCGGTTGAGCGCCGAGAACAGATGCCGCGCACTCGCGATCGTGCCCTCCGTGTCGTGCGCAAGCCCCGGCGCGACCTCCAGGCTCACAAAGCCATCGCCCTCGCGGTCGTAGGCCGGCCTGAACAGATCGGCCGCGCCGCCGATGTCTTCGAGCGCAAGCGCCTCGTAGATCTCGTCGGGAGACTTGCCCTCGCGCGCCAGCCGCGCAAGCTGCTCGTCGTAGTCGCTGCTGCCGTCGATCGCTTTCTCGAGGATCGTCGGGTTGGCAGTCACGCCGCGCACCCCTTCGTCAATCCAACGGCGAAGCTCACCGCCCGTGACGAACGACCGCCGAATGTAGTCGAGCCATAGAGCCTGGCCCAGATCGGTCAACTCACGTATCGCAGCCATTTCGCTCTCCCCGTTCCGTTGCCATCAGCATCCTGCTCTACTGGCCTCACTACCCGCCTCCTTCCGGGCGTAAGCGACAGGCCTCTCCGACCTGTGGCCGGGATCACCCAACCGATCCCGAAAGGCGACGTCGATGGGCCGGCGAATACAACCGCTACCGACCGACACAAGGAGAATCCGATGCGCATTCAGCTTGGCTGCCTGACCCGCCCGTGGCACGAATTCACGCTCGAGCAGGCACTCGCCGGCATCTCCGGCGCAGGATACAGGACCGTTGGGTTCACTGGGCCCGTGGTCACCGCGGACATGACTGATGACGACGTGAAGAAGCTGAGGTCGCTTCTCCAGGCGAATGGGCTTGAGCCGCAAGTATCGATCAGCCAGCCAAGCATGGCATTGGAGCCGGATGAGGCAGTGCATCGGTTCCAGCGCGAGATGGCGCGGGCACAGGAGGTCGGCCTCAAGCACTTCATCCTCTGCGGCACCGACAAAGAGGATAAGTACGAGCAGTGGTACTCCACCGTGCAGCGCTGCCTCGACTACGCAGGCGAGCACGGCCTGATGCTGCTCCTCAAGCCTCACGGAGGCATCAGCTCCCTCGGCGCAGACCTGCTCCGGGCGGCCAATCGCATCACCCACCCCAGCTTCGGCATCTGCTACGATCCCGGCAACATCTACTACTACACCGGCCAGAGAGCGGAAGAGGATCTGCCCGCGGTCGCGAGCAAGGTCCGCGCGATGTGCATCAAGGATGAGACGAGGGGAAAGCACGGCGAGGTCGCGCTCACTCCCGGCACCGGCGTGGTGGACTTCAAACGGATATTCTCAATCCTGAACGACGCTGGCTTCTCCGGGCCATGCTGGGTCGAATGCCTCGGCGGGAAGACCCTCGGAGAATTGAACAGAGAGGCCAAAAAGACGTACGATTTCATCACGAATATCGTCGCCTCCGTGTAGAATCTAATGACTTTCGCCCAAAGAAGTAAGGGCGAAAGTCGTCAGAAGACCAGCGAATACCTGAAAGAAGACGTTCGCCCGATGTTGCTTTGCTGGGCGAACGTCCGTAATAGTTCAGTGCCGGAGGGAGACAATGAGTGAATGGCAGGTGTGGGGGAAGCTGTTGCAGGAGGCCCTCAACCTCGGTCGTGCGCCGATCGCGGTGACCTACAGTGACGCGCCGCCGAAGGGCGCGGCAGCCAACCGCTGCCGCGTCTGCAGCGCGATCTACCAGGCCTCGGCAGGCGAGGTCATCGACATGACGGGCGAGACCTCCGCCTGCCCCGGCGGCTCGCTCTATCTCGGTCTTCGGCAGCAGCCGCCCGAGCAGGCGCGCACGCTGCGCGATTTCCTCATCAACGGGGAGAAGCTGCTCTCCTCCCCGGCGGCCATCCACCGCATGCAGGCGATGTCCAAGGTGAAGCCACCCTTTGGCCTTGCCGACCACGTCGTGATGTCTCCGCTGGTGACTGCGGAGCTCCGGCCTGACATCGCCATCTTCTTCTGCAATGCCTGGCAGGCCGCCCGGATCGTGAACCTCGGCTACTACGAGACCGGCATGCCGATGGAGTGCGATCCCACCGGCGCGCTCTGCAAGGCCGTCATCACCTATCCGCTGGTCACCGGGAAGGTGAACGTCAGCTTCGGCGACGTCACGGCGCGCAAGAGCGAGCGCATGTCCGAGAACGAGCTGTTCGTCACGCTCCCGTACGCTCACCTGCGTTCGGTCGCCTGGAGCGTGGACAAGTCCACCGCCGGCACGGCGAAGGGCGAGATTCCGCAGTCCATGCGCCGGATGGTGGAAGATGCCGGCGGCGAGGCGCCCGAGCTGTAACCGCTTCCTGTTCGGGCGGCTGAGTCTGCGGACATGGGCTCTTCAGGCAAGGGGTGTGATCCCTGCACTTGGGGCGGAGGCCCCCCTTTGTCATCCCGAGCGACCCGCCGCCCGAAGGGGCGGGTTATGCGAGGGATCAAGACCTGCGGAGCCGACCAGAGGGAGGCGATCAATCTGGTGATCGGCGTCCGCTCGCGGACGCCACTCCCGGGGCGGCTCCGTGTGGTTTGGAACGCCCCGAAAGGGATGCCGCTGGCAGTTCAGCGGCATCCTCGGCGGCACCCAAGCCTCGGGGTCACACCCCTTCAGGGAGCCCGTGCTCGACGTCAAGGATAACTACCTCACTGTCCCCCAGGGCCCCGGCATTGGCGTCGAAATCGACGAAGACGTGCTGCGGAGGAACGCGCGTTGAGGGCGCGCAGACCTCCGGAACAGCCCCTCCTGGCGCAGCAGGGCCTCCAGTGCCTTTCCACGCCGTCTGAGGGTGCTGTGTCGCCGTCTGTACATTCCTGCCCCAAACCCGCCCCCGAAGCATCTCAGAATCCCCTGCGCGCCGTGGAAGAACACTACCAACAGAGGGCCAGGCCCATCCGGGAAGCGCCGGAGGGCCGGGTCCTTGCTCTTTCATATCAAGCATAGTCGGTATCCCGACAAAGGCAAACTCGCCGAAAGGCGGGGGCGCAAAGCCATGGATCTAACGCTGCAATGCCAGCTATGACAGCCAGGCCGCCGAAGGAGTGACTTTCAGCATCTGCCCCAGAAGTGGGCAGGCTGAAGCAGTCAATCGGCAGGCCCTTCTCCCAGCACTTCCGACGAACCAA